>JBAUGH010000125.1:0-4259 GCA_049679565.1 Acidobacteriaceae bacterium | reverse complement strand
CCCTCAATGCGTTCAATCTGCGCTCCCTCAACCCCCGCACCATCGGCCAGATCCTGCTCCTCACCTCGGTTTCCGTTCTTGTCTTCCTGCTGTTCGTTACCGTCCTTGTTCTGCTGCTGCGCAACCTGCTCAAGCTGCTCGCCGAGCAACGCAGCCAGGTTTTGGGCGCGCGGCTGCGCACCCGCATGTTTGTCGGGGCGCTGCTGGTTTCGTTCGTGCCCGCGATTTTCATGTTTATCTTTAGCTTTCTTCTTTTAAACCGTTCATTGGAAAGATGGTTTTCCGAGCCGGCTTCTGAGGTCCGCGACGACTCCATGCAGATCGCCGCCGAGCTCTCGCATTACGCGGCCCTCAATGCCCGCTCCGAAGCCGAGAGCATGGCCAGCTCCCCGGCCCTGTCCGCCGCCTTCCAGTCGGGCGATTTTCAGGCCGTTCTGAACCTGATGCGTTCGCATCAGATCACTCTCCAGGGCGGCTTCGCCATCCTCTACCGCGACGCGACCCCGGTTGCCACCTATGAGCTGCCGCAGACAACCGGTCCCGCCGAGGTTCATTCGTGGGTCAATTCCCAGGATCAGCAGCACATTGGCGCCGGCCAGCCGCTGGCGCCCACCATCCTGAAAGCCGCCCAGCGCGCCGATGAGCCGATGCTGATCATCGGCGGCTCAGAATATGCCGTGGGCGCCGCCAGCCTGCCCGCGGGGGGCGTCATCGTCACCGCGCTGCCCATGCCTGCCGGCATGAACGCCCTGATGGCCGACCTGAGCAGCGGAACCACCCAGTACTGGGCTCTCTACCGCCAGCGGCGCATCATTCGCACCACCTACATCCTGCTGCTCCTGATGCTTACCGCGCTGGTGTTCTTCGCCTCCAGCTGGCTGGCGCTCAACGTCTCCCGCCAGATGACGGCTACGCTCGAAGCCCTCGCCGACGCTATGGAGGAAATCGGCCGGGGCCACTACAGCCATCGCGTCACCGCGGAGGCTACGGCGGAGATGGGCGAGCTGGTCGGCTCTTTCAACCTCATGGCCGCCGACCTCGAACAGAGCCGTCTCCTCGCCGAATCCTCGGCCCGCGAGCTTTCTGCCGCCAACCTCGCCCTTGAAGCCCGCCGCAAGGAGCTCGAAACCATCCTCGAGACCATCCCTTCCGGCGTGGTCACTCTCGATGCCAGCCGCTGCATCGTGCTCGGCAACCGCGCTTTCTCCGATCTCCTCCATCTCGACCTGCAATCCGATCTCTCCGGTCTGCCGCTGGACTCAACTCTGCCCCCGGATTTCACCGAGGAGATCCAGCGCCTCGACCGCCGGGCCCATCGCATGGGTGTCGCCTCGTCGGAATTCGAGCTGCGCACCGCTCGCGGCACCGCGAATCTCTCCGTCACCATCGCCGCGCTGGATACCCGCAACGGCCAGAACCGCGGCTCCATCCTCGTCCTCGAAGACGTGACCGAGTTTCTGCGCATCCAGCGCCAGGCCGCGTGGAAGGAGGTGGCGCAGCGCATCGCGCATGAGATTCGCAATCCCCTGACCCCGATTACGCTGTCCGCCGAGCGTATCCGCCGCCATGTGGACCGCGCCCTGCCCGAATCCCCCGGCGTCATCCGCAAATGCTGCGACGCCATCCTGGGCTCGGTGGAAACGCTGCGCACCCTGGTCGGCCAGTTCGCCACCCTTGCCGAGTTTCCCGTCGCCCAGCCGCGCCCCGCGGACCTGAATCAGATCGTCGACAGCGCTCTGCTGCTGTTCGAAGGCCGCATCCGCAACATCCGCGTCGAGACGCGCCTCGAGCCCGGCCTGCCGCTGGTGATGGCCGATCCTGAAGCCCTGCGCCGCGCCCTGGCCAACCTTATCGACAACGCCGCCGAAGCGATGCAGGACAGCCTGCTGCGCGTGCTCTCCATCGCGACCTCGGCCGGCGAGCGCAGCGGCATGGCGGAGATCGTCGTGGCCGACACCGGCCCGGGCCTCACCGACGAGATGCGCGAGCGCCTCTTCCTGCCCTGGTTCTCCACCCGCCAGCGCGGCACCGGCCTCGGCCTGTCCATCGTCGCCAAGATCGTCCAGGACCACGGCGGCTCCATCCGCGCCGAAAACAACGCTCCGGCCGGAGCGCGCTTTATCATCGAAGTGCCGCTTGCGGAGATGAACGGAGCCGAGCCCGCCACGGCGACGCTGACCAAAGCTGTCTGATCTGCGATTCTGCGTCCTGACTGCCACTGCGTGCCGTGTCCCGTGCACGGTTGACTGGATTCCATGAACCACATTCTCATCGTCGACGACGAAGCCGAGATTCGCGAGTCTCTGGAAGAGATCCTGCGCGAGGAAGGGTACTCGGTCTCGACGGCCGGCACCGCTGCTGAAGCTCTGACCCTGGCGCGCGATCCGGTCTTCGACGTCCTCCTGCTCGATATCTGGCTGCCCGACCGCGACGGCCTCGAGGTGCTCGCCGAACTGCGCAACCTCGGCGCCGAATCCCGCCCTGAAGTCGTGGTCATCTCCGGCCACGCGACCATCGAAACCGCTGTGAAAGCCACCAAGCTGGGCGCGTTCGATCTGCTGGAAAAGCCGCTCATGCTGGAGCGCACCCTGATCGTGGTCAAGAACGCTGTCGAAGCGCGGCGGCTGCGCAGCGAAAATCTCGAGTTCCGCCGCCAGCTGGCCATCGAGCGCCAGATCACCGGTGAAAGCATCCAGGCCCGCGCCCTCCGCCAGCAGATCAAGCTGATGGCCCCGACCAACGGCCGGGTGCTCATTTTCGGCGAGTCCGGCTCCGGCAAGGAATTGATCGCCCGCGCCATTCATGCCGAGAGCCTGCGCGCCGAGCGCGTGTTCATCGAGCTGAACTGCGCCGCCATCCCCGAAGACTTCATCGAGAGCGAGCTTTTCGGCTACCGCAACAGCGCCGTTCCGGGCGGTCCTCCGGAAAAGCGCGGCACCTTCGAGCGGGCCAACGCGGGCACTCTGTTCCTCGACGAAGTCGGGGATATGAGCCTCAAGACGCAGTCCAAGGTGCTGCGCGCTCTCGACGAGCAGCGCTTCGTCCCGGTCGGCGCTTCCCAGCCCATCAGCGTGGATGTGCGGGTCATCGCCGCCACCAACAAGAACCTCGAAGAGGAGATAGCCAAAGGCAATTTCCGCGAGGACTTCTTCTACCGCCTCAATGTCATCCCTTTTTACGTCCCGCCGCTCCGCGATCGCCGCGAGGATATCCCGCTGCTGGTGCGCGAGTTCCTGCGCGGCTTTGGACGCGAGTACGGCCGCCCCCGCATCGAAATCGCGGAGGAGGCGGTCGAACTGCTCCGCCAGTACCACTGGCCGGGCAACGTGCGCGAGCTGCGCAACGTCGTCGAGCGGGTCCTGATCCTCAACCCCCAGGCGCAGCGCATCGAGCGCCGCCACCTGCCCATGCTGGTGCACCGCAACGCTGCCCGCAGCGGCGACTTCGACACGCTCCAGCAGGCGCGCGACGCCTACGAGCGCGAGTACATCCTGAGAAAGATCGATGACTGCAACGGAAACATGAGCCGCGCCGCGGAAACCCTGGGCCTTGAGCGCAGCCACCTCTACCGCAAGATGAAGGCGCTCGGCATCGGCACGCGCGAGCCCGCCCAGGACCGTTAATTCAGGATCGTTAATTCAGGACCGTTGATTCAGGACCGAGCGGCCCGCTATGCCAGCGTGAATACCGTGATTTCCGGCGGGCACCACAGCCGGAACGGCAGCCCCACCGTCCCGATCCCGCGGTTCACATAGAGCTGAGTGCGTCCCGAGTGGAAGAGCCCCTCGACGTAAAGCTTGCCCCAGGCGGGCAGCGCGAAAGGCGGCAGCAGCGGCAGGCGCACCTGGCCGCCGTGCGTATGCCCGGAAAGCACCAGGTCCACGTTGTAGCGCGCGTAATCGGGCAGCAGGTCGGGCTCGTGCGCCATCAGAATCACAGCTTCGTTGCCGTCCACGCACGCTTTCGGAATCGCCTTCGCCGGATCCGCATCCATCTCGCACACGCTCCCCACCCCGGCCAGCCACAGTCGCTGGCCATCGCGTTCGAGCGGAATCGCCCGGTTCACGAGCACCGGAATCCCGTGTTCCTCGAGGGGAGCGATCACCCACTCCTTGCCGATTCCCTCGTCGTGGTTTCCCAGACTCGCATAGCGCAGCGGGCACCGAAGCTCGCTGAGGATCGCCGCGCAGCCCGGCATCTGCCGGCGCGGCAGCTGGTGCAGTCCGGGGAATTTGGTGATGAAATCGCCCGTCAGCAGC
>JBAUGH010000124.1:0-3999 GCA_049679565.1 Acidobacteriaceae bacterium | reverse complement strand
CCCTATCTCTATGATGAGACGCAGGAAGTCGCCCGCGCCTTCGACGCCGTCTGCACTCCCGACTTCTTCCTCTTCGACGCCTCCGGCGCTCTCGTCTACCGCGGCCAGCTCGACTCCAGCCGCCCCGCCAACGACGTCCCCGTCACCGGCCGCGACCTCCGCGCCGCCATGAAGGCCCTCATCGCCGGCGAGCCCGTCAACCAGGACCAGCAACCCAGCATCGGCTGCAATATCAAGTGGAAGGGCCGCTGGTAGCAGGTCCGCCGGAACGAAAACCCGCCGCGCTTCTCTGCCAGAAGCGCGGCGGGAAAACTACAAAGACAACAGATCGACTACACATGCGGCAGAAACTTATTTCGAGTTACCGCTCCTCAGGTCCGGGTTAAAGACTTTCTGCTCCTCGATGGCCGCCTGCGCCGCCGCCAGCCGCGCCGTCAGCAGCCGGAACGGAGAGCAGGAGACGTAGTCGAGCCCGGCCCGGTGGCAGAACTTCACCGACTCCGGATCGCCGCCGTGTTCGCCGCAGATCCCGATCTTGAGATCGCGCCGCGCCGCCCGGCCCTTGTTGGCCGCCATCTTAATCAGGCTGCCCACGCCCTCCTGATCGAGGACCGCAAACGGATCCTGCTTAAAGATTCCCTGCTGCAGATAGGCCGGCAGGAACTTGTTGCAGTCGTCGCGCGAGATACCGAAGGTGGTCTGGGTCAGATCGTTGGTTCCGAAGCTGAAGAACTCGGCTTCGGCGGCGATCTTGTCGGCCACCAGGCAGGCGCGGGGCAGCTCGATCATGGTCCCGACTTTGTACTCGACGACCAGGCCCTTCTTAATGAAGACATCGTGCGCCACGCTGTGAATGATGGCGGCCTGGTTCTTCATCTCCTCGGGTCCGGTGGTCAGCGGGATCATGATTTCGAGGTGCGGATCGATGCCGCTCTTCTTGACCGCCGCGGCGGCCTCGAAGATGGCATGCGCCTGCATCTCGGTGATCTCCGGATAGGTGATCCCCAGACGGCAGCCGCGCAGCGCGAGCATCGGGTTCAGCTCGTGCAGCTCTTCTACCCGCTCGAGGATCTTGTGCAGTTCCTTCAGCTTCGGCGAACGGGGCTTCGTAAGCTCCAGCTTCGCGATTTGCACCAGCAGGTCTTCACGTTTTGGGAGGAATTCATGCAGCGGCGGATCGAGCAGCCGGATGACCACCGGCAGCGAGCCCATAGTCTTCAGCAGTCCCTGGAAATCGGCGCGCTGCATGGGCAGCAGTTTTGCCAGCGCCGCGCGGCGTTCTTCCTCGGTCTTGGCCAGAATCATGGCCTGCATGTGCGGCAGCCGATCTTCGGCGAAGAACATATGCTCGGTGCGGCAGAGGCCGATGCCTTCCGCTCCGAAGGTCTGCGCCTGTTTGGCGTCGCGCGGGATGTCCGCGTTGGCCAGCACGCGCAGCTTGCGCCGCTGATCGACCCAGCCCATGAACTGGACGAGGTCGGGATTGTCGGGGTTGACCGGCAGGGTATTGAGTTTGCCGTTGATGATGCGGCCGGTGGTTCCGTCCAGCGAAATCCAGTCGCCTTCGTGGAAGACCTTGCCCTGGACGCGCATTTCCTTCTTTTTGTCGTCGATGCTGACGTCGCCGGCGCCGGCCACGCAGCACTTGCCCATGCCGCGTGTGACCAGGGCTGCGTGGGAAGTCATGCCGCCACGGGAGGTCAAAATGCCGGAAGCCACGTTCATCCCGGCGATGTCTTCGGGAGACGTCTCCGACCGCACCAGAATGATCGACTGGTAGGTGCCCTTCTCATGCAACTTCACCGCTTCAGCGGCGGTGAAGACGATCTGTCCCACAGCGGCGCCGGGCGATGCCGGCAGGCCCTTCGCCAGCACTTCGACGGTTCCCTTCTCATCGAGGCGGGGAACGAGGAAGTCGAAGATCTGGTTCGGTTCGACGCGCAGAACGGCCTCGTCGATGGAGATGAGCTGCTCGCGCACCATGTCAATCGCGATCCGCACCGCTGCCAGGCCAGTGCGCTTGGCGTTGCGGGTCTGCAGCATGTAGAGCCGCCCATCCTGGATGGTGAACTCGAAGTCCTGCATGTCGCGGTAGTGTTTTTCCAGCCGCGAGGTCAGGTCGCGGAGCTGGTCGTAGACGTGCGGCATCAGCTTCTGCAGTTCGCTGATCTCGACCGGCGTACGAATGCCGGCGACCACGTCTTCGCCCTGGGCGTTCATCAGGAACTCGCCGTAGAACTCCCTTTCGCCGTTGGCCGGGTTGCGGGTGAAGCCGACGCCGGTTCCGCTGGACTCGTTCAGATTGCCGAAGACCATAGCCTGGATGTTGACGGCGGTGCCGAGCCAGTCGTCGATATTGTTGAGGCGGCGGTAGGTTTTGGCGCGCTCGTTGTTCCAGGACCTGAACACGGCATCGCGGGCCATGGTCAGCTGGCGGTCGGGGTCCTGGGGAAACTCGGCGCCGGTGTGGCGCAGAACCAGCTTCTTGTAGGAAGCGAACACTTCTTTCAGAGCGGCGGGCGTCAGTTCGGTGTCCAGCTTCGCGCTGTACTTCTTTTTCGTCTCGTCGAAGATGAGCTCGAACTCGTTCTTGGGGATATCGAGGACAACATCGCCGAACATCTGGATGAGGCGGCGATAGGAGTCGTAGGCAAAGCGCGGGTTATTCGTCTTCTTTGCCAGGGCTTCGACCGACTTATCGTTCAGGCCGAGGTTGAGGATGGTATCCATCATGCCGGGCATGGAGAACTTTGCACCGGAGCGGACGCTGACCAGCAGCGGGTTCTCGCCGGCGCCGAGACGCTGGCTCTGCAGCTTCTCGAGACGAGCGAGCGAGAGATCCATCTGCTCGGTGACCTGGGCGGAGAGCGATCCGCGCATATATTCGCGGCAGGCTTCGGTCTGGATGGTGAAGCCGGGAGGAACGGGGAGGCCGGCGTTGGTCATTTCCGCGAGGCCGGCGCCCTTGCCGCCGAGGACGTCGCGCATTTTGCCGTTGCCCTCTGCCGCGCCTGCACCGAAAAAGAAGACGTACTGTGTGGAGGCTTCGACTTTCGAGGGGGATGCTGCTGCCTGAGAGCCGACTGTCGTGGTGTCCATTTTGAATTTCTCCGTTCTGCCGCCGCCTGGGCGAGTCATCAGTCGATTGCGGTTCCGGGCGATGTGGAGGAGCGGTGGTGCAGAATCCAGTCGCCATTTGCAATCTGGAAAACGGAGAATCTTCAATCTGCGGGGACACGCCTGTATGTGCCCGCGGTCACAGGGACCGCGGGAAAGATTGTGACGTGCATCACACATGCGTAAGCCATGTGGAAGGTGCTGGATAGGTTGTCCAAAAGCGCAGGAGCAGAGATGCGCGTCGATCTGGCGGCGAAAAGCAGAGTTCAGGAATCAGAGATCAGGGAAATTCATGACCCGAATGATTGTGCGATTCGAAACGACTGTGGACGGTGGTTTCGGCATGTTTCGTAAGATCCCCTGATTGGCAAGTTTGCGGTTGATCAGAGCATTTTGTCGCGGTTTCTCGCGGCCGATTGTCAGACAGCCATTCTCCCCAGCCTTCGTTCGTGGAACGCCTGGGACTCCGCGATCGGCCTGAGCCGAGTGGAGGGTTAGAACGAGGGGTTGGGGTCCGCGGTGAGTGATCCGCATGGTAGCGTCGCGGTCGCCACCAAAAGAAAGGGCCGTCCCGAAGGACGGCCTTTTCGTTACTTTTTACCCTATATCTATGGGACATAGGGACTCTGAGTTCTTTCTGTCAACTTTCTTTGAGTACGAGGGCATGTGGGTGGCGTGGAATGAGGGGTGATTACTTTGGATTTCGGGCTGAGGGTTGATAGTTTCGAAGCGAAGCCACCGAAAGGGAGCGCTGCCTCACAAATGGGGCGAAACCGCTGAAGGGCCCACGATCCACCCGGAGCCTGGAAGGCCGGGACACACCGACTGCCCCGGAAGTGTTAGACGACCCCGCGATTGGTGGTAGACGAGAACACACGGTGG
>JBAUGH010000123.1:0-3112 GCA_049679565.1 Acidobacteriaceae bacterium | reverse complement strand
CGCTCTACCACTGAGCTACCTGGCCGGAGTAGTCGGGAACTGCGGAAGGAAAAACGCCGCGCTCGCGAAACGACCTTTGTCAGTATAGCAAAGGGGTGCGGCTCGCCCTGCAGCTCCACGGTACACTTGTGCCACGCAGGAAACCGATTTCTGATGGGCTCCATTCTTCGACAGAGCGGCTTGCGCGTCGCGGCGGTCATTGTGGTCTTCTGCGCCGGTTCGCTGACGCGCCTTTCTCTCGCGCAGTCTCCCGACCCCGCCGAAGTCCATGCGGCGCGCGCCTTTGACCAGGCCCGCCGGCAAGGCCCTCCCGCTCTGCGCGCCTTCCTCGTCCGCATGCCAAAAGGCGCGGACCTGCACATGCATCTCGACGGCTCTGTCTACGCCGAAACCCTCATCCAGGAGGCGGGCGAGGACAACCTCTGCGTGAACGAGGCTCAGCTTGCAATGGACGCGAAAAATCACGCGCCCAACTGTCCGCCCGGGGAAAGTCCGGCATCCGGCGTTCCGTCGAACCAGCACCTTTACGATGAGCTGATCGACGCATTCTCCATGCGAACCTTCGTGCTGGTCACCGGCGATTCCGGCCACGACCACTTCTTCGACTCGTTCGGCCGCTTCGGCGATGACAACCGCTTCGCGCCCCAGTGGATCGACGAAGTCGCCTCGCGCGCTGCAGTCGAAAACGAGCAGTACCTGGAGATCATGCAGAGCGGCAATTACAAGCCGGCCACCGCCCTCGCCGACTCGCTCGGTTGGGATCCGAATCTGGCCGCCTTCCGTCAGAAACTGCTCAGCGATCCCGTGTTCCGCGCCGCCGTCCAAAGCAACCGCGCCGACTTCGACGCGGCCCTGCACCGCCGCGAGCAGCTCGAACACTGCGGCCGGTCCGATGCGGCGCCGGCCTGCACCGTCGCCGTCCGTTTTCTCTATCAGGTGCTGCGCGCGCACCCTCCCCAGCGGGTCTTCGCGCAAACGCTGCTCGGATTCGAGCTCGCGTCCACCGATCCCCATATCGCCGGCATCAATTTCGTGCAGCCTGAAGACGGTTACATCGCTCTGCGCGATTATGCCCTGCAGATGCACATGCTCGACTACCTGCACAGCGTGTATCCCCAGGTACACATCTCGCTCCACGCTGGCGAGCTCGCGGAAGGCATGGTGCCGCCGCATGACCTGACCTTTCACATTCGCATGGCCGTCGAGCTCGGTCATGCCGAGCGCATCGGGCACGGCGTGGACATCATGTTCGAGGACCACCCCTGGCAGCTGATGAAGGAAATGGCCGACCGCCACATCGACGTGGAAATCAACCTGACCAGCAACGATGTCATCCTCAACGTCAGGGGGAAGGATCATCCCTTTATGCTGTACCGCCAGGCTGGGGTTCCGGTCACGCTCTCAACCGATGACGAGGGCGTCTCGCGCATCGACCTCACCCACGAGTACGTGCGAGCGGCCGATACGTATCCCCTGACCTACCACGATCTGAAACTGATGGCGCGCACGTCCATCGAGCACAGCTTCCTCCCCGGCGCCAGCCTGTGGGAGCGGGTCACGCCCGAGCGTCTGGAGACACCTGTCGCCGCCTGCCGCGGCCAGCTCGGCGCCGAAGCCCCCGCCGGGCTGTGTGCAACTTTGGTTCACTCCAGCGAGAAAGCGCAGCAGGAGTGGGATCTCGAACGCAGATTTCACGTGTTTGAGACAAGTTTCTGAGACAATCCGTGAACGATTGCCAATGAGAATCGTCTTCTCGACTTATGGCACCTTCGGGGATGTGAATCCCCTCATCGCTCTTTCCCTCGAGCTGAAGCGCCGCGGCCACCGCCCGGTGCTGGCCGTGCCGGAGATGTTCCGCGAAAAAATCGAGCCGCTCGGCATCGGCTTCGCCCGGGTGCGTCCCGATCAGGATCCGAAAGACACGCGTCTCATCGCGATGATCTACGACATTAAGCACGGCACAGAGACCGGCCTCCGCGAATTCCTCTTCCCTTCCCTGCGTGACAGCTACGCCGACCTGAAGGCCGCGGTGGAAGCCGATGGCGGCGCGGATTTACTGGTCGCTGGCGAACTGGCCTACGCGGCCCCGCTGGTCGCGGAAAAGCTGGGCGTTCCCTGGGCCTCCTACGTCCTGGCGCCGTTCTCCTACTTTTCCGCGTACGATCCGCCCGTCCTTCCGCCGTACCCGATGCTGGCCCGCGCCCAGGAGAAAATTCCGGCGCTCGGCCACGTGGTCGCGCGCTTTGCCCGATTCGTCACCCGCAAATGGCCTGAGCCGGTGTACCAGCTGCGCAGCGACCTGGGTCTTCCGCGCGGAAAAGACCCCATCTTCGACGCCAAGCATTCTCAGCGCCTCGCGCTCGCGCTCTACTCTCCCGTGATGGGCGGTCCCCAGCCCGACTGGCCAAGCTCGGCTAAGATCACCGGCTTCGCTTTCCACGACGGCGCCGGAGACGAGGGCAGTCTGCCACCCGAACTGGTCTCCTTTCTCGAGAACGGCCCTGCGCCGCTGGTCTTTACGCTGGGCTCGGCCGCGGTCATGCACGCCGGCGACTTCTACGAGCAGAGCGCCGCGGCGGCCGAGCTGCTGGGTGAACGCGCGGTGCTGCTGGTCGGCGCCGACGATCGCAATCTGCCCAGGCGGAAATTGCCCGACTCGATTTGCGTCGCGCGCTACGCGCCTTATTCGCAGATCTTTCCCCGCGCCTCGGTCATCGTCCATCAGGGCGGCATCGGCACAACCGCCCAGGCCCTGCGCGCCGGACGTCCCATGCTGGTGATGCCCTACAGCCACGATCAGCCCGATAACGCGCGTCGCGTTCGCCGTCTCGGCGTCGCGGAAGTGCTGGGACGCACGCACTACAAGTCGAGCGAAGCCGCGCACCTCATCCGCCAGTTATTGTCGAATCCTGCCTATGCTGCTCGCGCGGGAAAGGTCGCTGTCACCGTCCGTGTCGAAAATGGCGCTGTAGCCGCCTGCGACGCGCTCGAAGCCGCCGTATAAGTTCAGCGATCCGCCCAGACTTCCCCCTGCACTCTGCGGCCGTCGAGATAAAACGTCGAAAGACCGAGCAGGTCCGTGCGATAGGTATGCACGTGCGCACCCTGCAAC
>JBAUGH010000122.1:0-1523 GCA_049679565.1 Acidobacteriaceae bacterium | reverse complement strand
GTGATGCCGCGGATATTCCGGTTGTATTGCTGCGCGAAATGGACGAGAAAATGCCGGATCAGCAGCGGCAGATCTTCCTTGTGCTCCGCCAGCGAAGGCACCGCAATCTCCACCATCGCCAGCCGGTAATACAGATCCTCGCGAAACAGCCGCTCCGCCACCGCCTGCCGCAGATTCCGGTGCGTGGCCGCGACCACCCGCACGTTCACCCTGCGCGGCTGCAGCGATCCCACCCGCAGAATCTCCTGGTTTTGCAGCGCCCGCAGTAGTTTCGCCTGGGTGGAGAGCGGCATGTCCCCAATCTCGTCGAGGAACAGCGTGCCCTCGTTGGCCGCCTCGAACAGCCCCGGCTTGTCGCGGTCCGCCCCCGTAAACGCGCCCTTCACGTGCCCGAACAGCTCGCTTTCGAACAGCGTCTCCACCACCGCCGAGCAGTTCAGAACCACATACTGCCCCTTCACCCCGCTCCGCGCATGCAGCGCCCGCGCCACCAGATCCTTGCCCGTCCCGGTCGCTCCCTGGATCAGCGCCGACCGGTAATGCGGCGCGATCCGCCGGATGCGGGCGAACATCTCCGCCATCCGCGGACTGGTTCCGATCAGGCCCTCGAACACTGCATCCGTGCCCGCCTCCTGCCGCCGCTGCGCTTCTTCAATCAGCCGTCCCACCCGCTCCCGCAGCACTGCCAGTCGGATCGGCTTCTCCAGATAATCCGCCGCTCCCTGGCGGATCGCCTGCACCGCGGTCTCGGTCGTGTAGTGCGCCGTCATCAGCACGACGTCCGTCGCCGGCGCGATCTCCATGATCCGATTCAGCACGTCCAGCCCCGACATCTCCGGCATCACCAGATCGGTCAGGACCAGTTGCGGCCGAACCTGCCGCACCAGCTCCAGCGCCTCGCTCGGCCGGGACGCGGTGTGAATCTCCGCCCCCGCATGCGCCAGCGCCGCGGACAGAAGCTCCAGACTGCCCGCATTGTCGTCAAGAATGACGATGGAGATGGCCATAGCGTGAGGGTACAACGGTTGCGTGGATTGGCCCATAGAGGGCACCGGAACCCCGAATGAGTTCAATGCCGGAACCAGCACAGGGGGGTACCCCCAGGGGTAGTCCTGGGGTGAAGCTTTGGAATGTTGGCGTTGGCTGAGGTGTCGAGTTCGATATCCCCCGGGCCGGCCTGGGGTGCAGGCGCGGGGAGAGGTGCTCCGGGTTCGGCGATGGGGCCTGGTTTGCGATGAACATTAGGTTCTCTCTGGGACAGGGGGCAGCAACGAAAAAGCCTCGCGTTGGCCGCGAGGCTCTTTCGAGGAACAGTTTTCCCTGGCTTGAGATTAAGGATTTTCCGGGCCTGGGGCAAGAGCACCGAAGTACTGCTGAGAAGCAGCATTAGAAGAGGATGGCAGGCGGGGCGGAAATCGAACCTGAGCCGGGTGCGGGCGTCTGAGCCCGCAGGCGAAATCCCGAGCAGGTGTTGGTAGGCGAGGCGGGAATCGAACCCACAACCCCCGGCTTAGAAGGCCGGT
>JBAUGH010000121.1:0-7251 GCA_049679565.1 Acidobacteriaceae bacterium | reverse complement strand
GAGTCGCTTTCTTCCGTTCTGCGAAGGAGCGGACCCGATCGACCAGAGGCTGGTTGGCTTCGCGATTTTCGGCTGTGAACCTCGGCACGATGCTGCGGAAGTCAGTGCTGTCGAACTTCGTCGTGGCATCGATCTTGCCGGTGAGGAAGCCTTTGCCGAGCGGGCTGAAGGGGACGAAGCCGATGCCCAGCTCTTCGAGAGTGGGGATGATTTCCTTTTCGGGCTCGCGCCAGAAAAGCGAGTACTCACTCTGCAGCGCCGTAACCGGCTGCACCGCGTGGGCGCGGCGGATGGTTTTGCCGCCGGCTTCGGAGAGGCCGAAGTGTTTCACCTTGCCTTCGCGTATGAGATCCTTCACTGCGCCGGCCACGTCTTCGATCGGAACGTTCAGATCGACGCGGTGCTGATAGAAGAGATCGATGGAGTCGATCCTGAGGCGCTTGAGCGAAGCTTCGGCGACCTGTTTGATGTGCTCGGGATGGCTGTTCAGGGCATTCCATTTGCCGCCGTCGGCGGGGCTGGCTTCCCAGCCGAACTTGGTGGCGATGACGACCTTGCCGCGAAATGGCTCGAGAGCCTCGCCGACCAGCTCCTCATTGGTGAACGGACCGTAGACTTCGGCCGTGTCGAAGAAGGTGACGCCGCGCTCGACGGCGGTGCGGATGACACGGATAGCTTCCTGTTTCTCGGTCGGGGGTCCAAAGCCGAAGCTGAGGCCCATGCAGCCAAAGCCGAGCTCTGAAACTTCGAGGCCGCTTTTTCCCAGTGTGCGTTTTTGCATTGAACTCATTCCTTTTTGGAGGCGGCTCGAACGCCGCGGGATTTTGGGGAGGCGCCCGTGGAGGGCGGCTCTACGAACATTGTCGCGCCGAATCGTTGATGAGACCAGAGGGTTGGCGCCGCATGCAGTCATGAGTAGAATTCATGAATCATGAAGAACGACCTGGGAGAGCTGGCGGCCTTTGCGGCGGTGGCCGGGGAGCGGAGCTTTACGCGGGCAGCGGGGCGGCTGGGGGTTTCGCAGTCGGCGCTGAGCCACACGGTGCGCGGTCTGGAGAAGCGGCTGGGGTTGCAACTGCTGGCGCGCACCACGCGCAGTGTTTCGCCGACGGCGGCCGGGGCGGCGCTGCTCGAGGACCTGCAGCCTGCTCTGGAGCGGATCCAGCGATCGCTGGCGGAAGCGCAGAAACGAAGAGAAAGGCCGGCAGGGCGCATCCGGCTGATCCTCTCGCGGACGGCGGCGTATCTGGTGCTGTTGCCGAAGCTGGAGCAGTTCGCGCGCGCGTATCCGGAGATCGTGCTGGAGGTGACCTCGTCGAACGATCCGGTGGATCTGGTGACGGGCGGTTACGACGCGGGGGTGCAGATCGGGGAGTTTATCCAGCGGGACATGATCGCAGTGCGGGTGAGCCGGGATATGCGGCTGGCCACGGTGGGCTCGCCGGAATACTTTCGCACGCACAGGATTCCGCGCACGCCGCACGATCTGAAAGATCATGCGTGCATTGGATTTCGCTTCAGCAGCGGGCTCTACCGATGGGAGTTCGAGAAAGGGCGCAAGGCGGTGACCGTGAGCCCGGAGGGACCGGCGACGTTCGACGATCCCGATCTGGTGATTCAGGCGGTGCTGGGCGGGGTCGGGATCGGGACGGCGATGGAAGAGTCGCTGGCGGAGACGATTGCGAAGGGGCGGTTGATTCAGGTGCTGCGGGACTGGAGCCCGGTGTTTCCAGGGTATTTCCTCTATTATCCCAGCCGGCGGAATCAGCCGGCGGCGCTGACGGCGCTGATCCAGACGCTGCGCATGGGCGGGTGAGAGAGAGTTTGGAGCACCGGGCCGGGATTGAACCGGCGAATACTGGTTTTGCAGACCAGCGCGTTAGCCACTTCGCCACCGGTGCTCGTTTTCCAGCGGCTAGCCGCTGGCTGTCAGCCATTCAGTTGAACGCTACTTCGGCTGCGCGGTGGTGCGCAGGTAGGGCTTCACCGTCTTGTAGCCGGGGAAAATTTTGTCGGCTTCTTCGTTGGAGACGGCTCCGCCGATGATGACATCCTCGCCGGGTTTCCAGTTGGCGGGGGTGGAGACCTTGTGTTTGGCCGTGAGCTGGATGGAATCGAGGGCGCGGAGGATCTCGTCGAAGTTGCGGCCGGTGCTCATGGGGTAGGCGAGGGTGAGCTTGATGCGCTTGTCGGGGCCGATGACGAAGACGGTGCGGACCGTAGCGTTCTGCGCGGGAGTGCGGCCGTCGGAGGAGTTGCCGGAATCGCCAGGCAGCATGTCGTAGAGCTTGGCGACCATGAGCTCGGGATCGCCGATCATCGGATAGTTGACGGTGTGGCCCGTCACGTCGTGGATATCGCCGGACCATTTGGCGTGGCTGGAGACCGGATCGACGCTGAGCCCGACGACCTTGGCGCCGCGCTGGGCGAACTGTTTCTCGAGCCCGGCAACGGCGCCCAGTTCGGTGGTGCAGACGGGGGTGAAGTCCTTGGGGTGGGAGAAGAGGACCGCCCAGCCGTCGCCGATCCACTCGTGGAAATGGATGGGCCCCTGGGTGGTTTCAGCGGTGAAGTCCGGGGCGACATCATTGATGCGAAGACTCATGAACTGCCTCCTGAGGGCTGCGGTTGAACGGGGGAGGGCATGAAAAAACCCACCCGCTTGCGGGTGGGTTCTGAGCGATTCCTGGACTCGGCTCTCTCAGAAGGACACCCGCGGGGCACGGCGGCAGCAACAGCAGCAGCCGGTGACGCAGCGGGCATTGGAGAGGGAAGTCATCCCTCTCAGCCTAGGGCCTGGTGGAGCGCGATGTCAAACGGAGGGCCCAAAGGCCGGCGAACTGCCAGCCCAAAACAGCTCAAGGCCAGCAAGCGACCGGCACATCGTCCCGTTAGTTGGCGGGATAGTTGGAGAGGGTCTGATAATTGTGCGCGACCTGGAAAGTCATGATGCCGACGTACATGTACTGGGAAAGCCGGGCGAGGGAGCGCCGGTTGTGGCGGACAAGGAATTTGTAGGCTTCATAGTTGACCGCCACGGTTCCCGCCTGGAACGCGGCAAAGGCAGGTTTGTTTTCGACCAGGGCGGAGGGCAGGACATCTTCGTGGAAGTACTGGGGGCGAGCGAGGGCCGATTCGGTGCTGGTGTAGTCAAGCCCGCGGAGGACGGCGGCGGCGCCGATGAGGCTCCAGTCGAGAAAGTGAAGGCGGGGCTTCTGCTCGGCAGCCGGGTATGGGGTGCGGGCAACGGGCATGAAGGCGGGGACGCCGGCAGCGGGCTCGGGCAGGAGCGAGGAGCTGGAGTCGATGGGCGCAGGAGCGTCAACGAGGGCGATGGTCTGGACGTCCGGAGTTTTGGCCGGGCTTTGCGCCGCAGCGACAGCGGTGGCGAACAGAAGCACCACCGGAAGGACGAAGGCAGCAAGGGAGGAGTTTTTCATGTTCTTCATCCACGCCCTGGGATGGGGCGAATGAAGTGAGTGTTGCATAAAGCATTAATGGCTCTGCACTTATCTTCGGTCACGAAAAAGAGTTACTGCCGCGGATGACTTTGCCCGGGGTGATCGGCGGGAGAGGTGACTGCCTGCACAGGGAGAGCGGTGCCCGAAGTGGAATGCCGGACCGGGGTTGCGGCCCTGGAGAGCAGCCCGGCTTTCCTGGCGCGCACCGGCGGAACGAAGCGCAGCCGTGGAGTTTTGCCCAGGTGACGAAGCGGGGATGCCGAGCCGGGAACCGGTGGCATTACTTTCGTTGTAGAAGCCGGCCATCGAGCTGTGGAAATCGGCCCCGCGCAGCGGGTCGGGGCAGGTTGCGCGCGCCGGCCAGGGCCCAAAAAGGGAGAAGGGTTAACTGGAGCGGGGGCGGGCGAACTCGGTGCGGTGGCGGCTGTAGAAGAAGTAGACGCCGAGGCCGATCGCGAGCCAGACGAAGAAGCGGATCCAGGTGAGGACTTCCAGGCCGGTCATGAGAATGACGCAGAAAATGATGCTGAGGACGGGAAAGACCGGGCCCAGGGGTGCGCGGAAGCCGCGGTGGCGATTGGGCTCGCGATAGCGGAGGATGAGGACGCCGATAGCGACCAGGACAAAGGCAAAGAGGGTGCCGATGTTGGAGAGGTCGGAGACGGTGCCGATGTCGAGCAGGCCCGAAGGAACGCCGACGACGATGCCCGCAACCCAGGTGGCAATCGCAGGCGTGCGGTATTTGGGATGGACGTGGGAGAAGACCGAGGGCAGGAGGCGGTCGCGCGACATGGAGAACCAGACGCGGGCCTGTCCCAGCTGGAAGACGAGGATAGAGGAGATCATGCCGGTGATGGCGCCGAGCACGACAAAGAGTCGGATCCAGTGGAGGGAGTGGCCGCCGGGCAAAGCGGAGAGGCGCCGGAGGGCGTTGACGACCGGGGCAGCGTCGCCCATCATGCTTTTCCAGGGAACGAGGCCGGTGAGGACGACGGCGACTCCGATATAGAGGATGGTGCAGACGACCAGGGTCGCGAGGATGCCGATGGGCAGGTCCCGCTGCGGGTTCTTACATTCTTCGGCGGCGGTGGAGACGGAATCGAATCCGATGTAGGTGAAGAAGATGATGGAGCCGCCGGCGAGGACGCCGGACCAGCCGTTCGGCTCAAAGGGGTGGTAGTAGCGGGGCTGGATGAAGCTGGCTCCGGCGCTGACGAAGATGAGGATGGCGGCCAGTTTGATCAGCACCATGATGTTGTTGGTCTCGACGGATTCGCGGATGCCGCGGACCAGGACCACGGTGAGGATCATGACGATGAGGAAGGCGGGGATGTTGAAGCCGAAGTGCCAGCCAGGGGGATAGAGGTCGTGGCCCGCGAGGTCCTGCAGGCCTTCGGGGAGATAGGCGGGGGAGATCCATTTGAGAGCCGGGTGGATGCCGAACCAGTCGAGCAGGTCGACGAAGTGCGCGGCAAAGCCCACCGAGACCGACATATTGGAGAAGGCGTACTCGAGGATGAGGTCCCAGCCGATGATCCACGCGATCAACTCGCCCATGGTGGCGTAGGTATAGGTATAGGCGGAGCCGGCGATGGGGATCATGGAGGCCATCTCGGCGTAGCAGAGGCCGGTAAAAGCGCAGACAATGGCGACCAGGACGAGCGAAAGCGCGAGCGCCGGGCCAGCGCCGGGGCGCCCGACCATCGCGGTGTGGCGGACGACGTAGTCGATCAGCGGCGTATTTTCGATGGAGGCCGTGGGGAACTGCTGGCCGCCAATGGCGGTTCCGATGACGGTGAAGATGCCCGAGCCGATGACAGCGCCGACGCCGAGAGCCGTGAGCGAGACCGGTCCCAGGGTTTTGCGAAGGCTGTGAGCCGGGTCTTCGGAATCGGCGATGAGCTTGTCGATGGATTTGCGCGCGAACAACTGGGACCGCAGGGTTCGCGGGGTTGGAGATGCTGGCGCGGGGTGATCCGGCAAGGACGCTCCCTGGGAAGAAGGATGGAAGAGAGTGTAGCTGGAGTGCGGGGGCGGGCGAAAGGGGGTCGTCCGCCCCGATGAGGTGCGAGGGAGCCTAGCGCTTGCTCTGGCCGCGGGCGAGCTTGCGAATCTTTTTCTTGTTCGAGCCGCGAGCGGCGGTGCGTTTGGCTTTGGGAGCGGCCTTTTTGCGAGCCGCGCGTTTGATCTTCTTGCGTTCAGTCTTATCGGTCGTGGACTTCGTATTGGCCATGAAAATCCCTGCTGCCCTCCGGGGGGCGGCCACTTTCTCGAGAATAATGTGCTGCAGGGATAGATTACAGCGGAATGCGTGGCGGATGGGAGCCTCGCGGGGACCGGGCGGCAACGGACAGTTTCCCATTGGCCGGTTCCGCGGCGCCGGAATGCCTGGGCTCGGGTGCTGAGTCACCCGGCGATTTGGCGCCCTTGAGATTTGTAACCCCGAATTCCTTCCGGATTGCCGACCTCAAACCCTTTCGTCAACTACTTCTCGCCCACGGCACGGTAGCGAATCGCATCCGGATATCCCTCAACCACACTCTCCAATTCGTGGCCCTGCGGAAGCTTTCTCATGCCCAGATCGCGAAAGCGCACGTGAGCCTCCGTGAGGCGCTCTTTGGCGGAGTCGTCGAAAAAGCGAGTGCTGAACTCGTATTCCTGGCCGGAGTTCCGCAAATCACGCAGTTGATGGCGCAGGGTCAGGCTCGCGCGTGTCTCCCAATTGAACCGGACTGCGCCGACGACGGTTGCGTCGCAGAGCAGCAAGGCACACAGCGCCCAGGACAGCCTGACCTGAAGGCGCGAAGAACCCTCTCTGAAGGCGAACAGCATGGGGACAATCGGCAGCAGCCATAACTGCGGGCCGTAACGCGGTCACCAGCAATCCTTACTGATAAGCAGCGAAGCAGGAATCGTTGCAGAAACCAGGATGAGCAACCAGCGAGAGGATGAATCCAGCTGGAGCAGCAGCCACACGCCCAGGGCAGCGCCCAGCACAAAGCAGCCGCTGAACAACGGGCCCAGAGCTGCGACGCGGGGGTCCTGATAGGTGTAGGTGTAGAGATCGTGCAGATGCGCCGTAAACGGCCACATCAGCGAAGCGTTTTTGCCTTCCCGATACGGCTGATTGCCCGGCCGGCCGAAGATGGAGTATGCAAACCGCACAGCGCGATTGCGCCCAACCATGTTCTTCGGCGTCTCGTATTTCTCGTTTCCGTCATTCCCCTGCTGCGCCAGACTCGGATACTGCGCCGAGCCAAGGATGGGATAGAAGGGCTGGTGCCGGTAGAGTGTATTGGTGACGTAAGGGTTGTACCCCCACAGGCATGTGCCGAGAACAAGAGTCGCGGTCGCTCCGTACGCCAGCGGCGCCAGCGATCGGCGGGCTTTGAAAAGACACCAGAGCCCCACTGCGGCGAACAGAAAGCACAAATAAACCAGCCCGGTGAACTTCGAGTTGATGCAGACAATGGATGCCGCCACCGCGGTAGCAATCACTGCGGGACGTGGGTGACGCAGGGCGGTCACGAGGGCGGCAGCCGCCAGGAACAGAGAAGACGCCATCACGCCATCGACCAGAAACGTCGTGACTTCGCTGACGGCGACTGGGTTGAGTGCGACGACAGCTGCGACTGCGAATGCGCGGCTGCGGCGCCAGCCGGCGCTCAGGCATGCGGCCAGCGTGCCCAGGAATGATGCCATCAGAATGAGCCCGTTGATGCACTTGCCTGGTTCGATTCGACCCGTCGTGGCGAAAACCGTGGCTGCGGCATACCACGGGCCCTTGGCG
>JBAUGH010000120.1:0-4714 GCA_049679565.1 Acidobacteriaceae bacterium | reverse complement strand
GGCGGCAATGTGGCGGCAGCAAAGGAAATCGGGAAGCTGATCGCGGAGCGCGCCAAAGAGAAGGGCATCAGCAAGGTGGTGTTCGATCGCGGCGGCTATCTGTATCACGGGCGGGTGAAGGCGCTGGCGGATGCCGCGCGCGAAGCGGGGCTGGAATTTTAGCAACAGGACAAGAGTTCCGGGATTGGCGCGGCGAAGGCCGGGCAGAAGGAAATCAGGAAGCGAATGGCGATTTTAAAGAAGAAGCTGGATTCGGGGCAGTACAACCTGAAGGATCAGGTGGTGGCGATCAACCGGGTGACCAAGGTCGTGAAGGGCGGCAAGAACATGTCGTTCGCGGCGCTGGTGGTGGTGGGTGATCCGGGCGCGGGCGTGGTGGGCTATGGCTCGGGTAAGGCGCGCGAGGTGCCTCAGGCGATCCGCAAAGGGATTGAGGCGGCCAAGAAGAATCTGGTGCGCGTGAACCTGACGGCGACCACGATTCCTCACCAGGTGCTGGGGCGGTTCGGGTCGGGTCAGGTGCTGCTCAAGCCCGCGCCGGAAGGCACAGGGGTGATTGCCGGCGGCGCGGTGCGCGCGGTGATGACCTCGGCGGGTGTACAGAATGTGCTGACCAAGAGCCTGGGCACGGCCAATCCGCACAACGTGATCAAGGCGACGTTCGACGCGCTGGTGCAGCTGCGCGATAAGGCCGAAGTGGCCGCGATGCGCGGCAAGCAGGTGCAGGAGATCTAACCATGGCGCAGAAAAAGACAGCGACAAAGGCCGCGGCCAAAGCGATGATTCAGATTCAGTATTTCCGGTCGATGATTCAGGCGCCGGTAAAGCACAAGAGGGTGATCAAGGGGCTGGGCTTCACGCGGCTGAACCAGATTGTGGAACGGGAAGACACACCGTCGATCCGGGGCATGGTGAAAACGGTGCCGCACCTGGTGCGGATAGTGGACTAGCCGTCCAGGCGGACGCGCCTCCGGCGCAAGGACAGAGGCGCGAGGTTGCGCCAGATAACATGCGAGTCGTCCGGTGCGATTCCGGGCGGCGTTGAGCGAGGACAGAGATGAACCTTTCGAATCTGCGGGCGCCAAAGAAGGCGAATAGGAACAAGAAGCGCATCGGGCGCGGCATGGGATCGGGCACCGGGAAGACCTCGGGGCGCGGCCACAAGGGTCAGGGATCGCGGTCGGGCTCGAGCCTGATGCGCGGTTTCGAAGGCGGCCAGATGCCGCTGCACCGGAGGCTGCCGAAGCGCGGCTTCACCAACATTTTCCGCACCGAGTACGCAGTGGTGAACCTGGACCGGGTAGCGGAGCTGGGCGAGAAAGAGCTGACGCTGGAGAAGTTCACGGAACTGGGTCTGGTCAAAAAGCGCGATGGGCTGATCAAGATCCTGGGCGACGGGGAGCTGAAGGTGGCGGTGACGGTGCACGCGCACAAGTTCTCGAAGTCGGCCCAGGAGAAGATCGAGAAGGCCGGCGGCAAGGCGATCGTGATCGGCGGAGAGGTGACGGCGAAGCCCGCAGGCAAGCTGGTGAAGAAGCGCTAAGCGCGGGCGGGAACCCGCGCAAGTGGGGGTTTTGGTTTGCAGGTCCAGCGTATGATGAGAGCATCTGTCCATGTTTGAGAAGTTTCTGAATATCTTTCGTGTCCCCGACCTGCGCCGTCGGGTGCTGTTCACCCTCGGCATCCTGGCTGTGTACCGGCTGGGCGCGCACATTACCACGCCGGGCGTGAACGTGCAGGCGCTGGAGAACTTCTTCAACACCCAGGCCGGCTCCTCGCTGGGGCTGGTGGACCTGTTCAGCGGCGGCAACCTGCGGCGGCTGACCGTGTTCGCCCTGGGCATCATGCCGTACATCACGGCGTCGATTATTTTCCAGTTGCTGACCGTGGTCTATGAGCCGCTGGCCAAGCTGCAGAAGGAAGGCGAGCTGGGGCGGCGGAAGATCACGCAGTGGACGCGGTACATGACCGTGGGTCTGGGCATCGTGCAGTCGGCGGCGATCGCGATTGCGCTGCGCAGCTCGTCGCAGAATCTGGTGCTCGATCCGGGGTTCGGCTTCATCGCTATGACGGTCATCACGCTGACCGCGGGCACTACCTTCATCATGTGGCTGGGCGAGCAGATCACAGAGCGCGGTATCGGCAACGGGATGAGCCTGCTGATTTTTGCCGGCATCGTGGTGGGACTGCCGCGCGGTATCGAGGACCTGTACACGACAGCCACTACCCAGCGGTTCGGGGTTTTCACCATCCCCGCTCTCGTCATTCTGGTCGTGGCCATGATCGCAGTGGTGGCTTTCATCGTCTACGTGGAGCGCAGCGAGCGGCGGATTCCGGTGCAATACGCAAAGCGCATCGTCGGTCGGAGGCTGATGGGCGGGCAGTCGACCCACTTGCCGCTGAAGGTGAACTCGGGCGGCGTGATGCCGATCATTTTTGCCGCGTCCGTCCTGTCGGCTCCGATGCTGTTTGCGCAGGCGGCCTTCGTGAAGAACAGCCCGTGGCTGTCGCGGACCTTCGACGCGCTGCGCGTGGGCGAGCCGAGCTATGAATTGCTGTACATGATCGCGATCGTGTTCTTCGCGTATTTCTACATCTCGATTGTGTTCCGCCCGGACGATATCGCGGACAACATGCGTAAATACGGCGGATTTATCCCCGGCATCCGGCCAGGCAAGCGGACCTCGGATTTCGTAAACGAGATCCTGACCCGGATCACCCTGGTGGGCGCAGTCTATCTGATCGTGGTGGCGATCATTCCGCAGATCCTGATCAGCGGCATTCACCTGAATCACCTGTGGCTGATCGGAAGCTGGTTCGAGAGCGCGCCGACATGGGTGACGAACGGATTAGGGTTCAACTTTTACTTTGGTGGAACGTCGCTGCTGATCGTGGTGGGCGTGGCCATGGATACCGTCAACCAGATCGAGTCGCAGCTGATCATGCGGCATTATGAAGGATTCACCCCGAAGAGCGGGCGAGTCCGGGGAAGGCGGGCCTGGTAATGGCAGTGGCGGCAGCCGACGCGCATGTGGAGACAAAGGGTTCTTTGAAGGGGAAGCCCGGCCCGATTCTGCTGCTGGGAGCTCCCGGTGTCGGCAAGGGAACGCAGGCAAAAGAGCTGGTGGCCAAGTGGGGGATTCCCCAGATTTCGACCGGCGATCTGCTGCGCTACCACCGGGATCACGGAACCCCGCTGGGGCTGAAGGCGAAGGAGATCATGGCGGCCGGGAAGCTGGTTCCCGACGCGCTGGTGAACGAGATGGTCGCGGAGCGGCTGCGGCAGCCCGATACCGCCAACGGCTACATTCTGGACGGCTATCCGCGCACCCTGGGCCAGGCAAAGTGGCTGGACGAGCATGTGGGAGTAGATCCCACCGCCCTGCCGGTGATTGCCGTCAGTATCAGGGTTAGTTATACTCAGTTACTGCGCCGTATTACCGGGCGGCGCACCTGTCCAGCCTGCGGGACGATTTACAACATCTACCTGCAGCCGCCCAGGATCGATGAGAAGTGCGACCTGGACGGCACACCGCTGACCCGGCGTTCCGACGACACCGAGGAAGTATTTCGGGAGCGGATGCGGACGTACGAGGCGCAAACGGCTCCGGTGGTGGAGCACTATCGTGCTTTGGGGCGGTTCGCGGAAGTGGACGGGGAGCAGCCGGTGAACGTGGTCGCGGCAGGAGTGGAGGCCGCAGTGGCGCGGTTAAGAGGCTAGAGTGGCCATTACACTCAGGACGCCGCAGGAAATCGAGAAGATGCGGCGCAGCGGGCATGTAGTCCGGGAGATTCTGGAGCATGTTCGCCAGGCAGTGAAACCGGGGGCGTCGACGCTGGATCTGGAGACGGCGGCCGCGGACAAGATGAAGGAACTGGGGGCGACTCCGGCGTTTAAGGGATACCACGGTTATCCCTGCGTGCTGTGCACCTCGATCAACAGCGAAGTGGTGCACGGAATTCCTTCGGCCAAACGGAAGCTGCGCGACGGGGACATCGTTTCGATCGACACGGGCGTGGTGATGGACGGCTACTACGGCGATTCGGCGATTACGGTCGCGGTGGGACAGAGAGTGAACGAGAAGACGCGGAAGCTGCTGGAAGTGACGGAGAAGTCGCTCCAGAGCGCGATCCGCGCGGTCAAAGCCGGAGCCACCCTCGGCGATGTGGGGGCGGCGGTGCAGGAGACGGTCGAAGCCGAAGGGTTCAGCGTGGTGCGGGATTTTGTCGGCCACGGGATTGGAACGCATTTGCACGAAGACCCGCAGGTTCCGAATTACGGAACTCCGGGCGAAGGCCAGAAGCTGAAAGCCGGGATGGTGCTGGCGATCGAGCCGATGGTGAACGCGGGCAAGCCGGGGGTTCAGGTGCTCAGAGATGGCTGGACCGCGGTGACGGAAGACGGAAGCTGGAGTGCCCATTTCGAGCATACGGTGGCGGTAACCGCCAGCGGGGCTCTGGTGCTGACGCAGTAGGACAGAACAACTGAGAAGGATCAGGATTGTCGAAAGAAGACGCGATTGAGATGATGGCAACGGTCCTTGAGACCTTGCCGAATGCGATGTTCAAGGTGAAGCTCGAGAACGGCGGCCATGAGGTGCTGGCGCACGTCTCGGGACGGATGAGGAAGAACTTCATCCGTATCCTGCCCGGGGATCGGGTGGCGGTGGAGTTGAGCCCGTACGATTTGAATCGCGGGCGGATCGTTTACAGG
>JBAUGH010000119.1:0-3240 GCA_049679565.1 Acidobacteriaceae bacterium | reverse complement strand
GCAATACCCTCAGCGAACAGGCCCAGACCCTGCGCGGTTCCGTCCGCGAGCTTGCCGCCCAGCAGCGCGTGGCGGAACTCGAGAGCGAACTCGCCCAGGCGCAGCTGAAAACCATCGATACCGAGCTGGCCAACGGAACCGGCAGCCCCGGGGCCCAGCCCGTTTCTCCCATCCAGGCCCAGCAGGCCCACATCGAGGAGCGCCAGCACTACGAAGACATGCTCGACGCCAACTTTTCCCTGATGAAAGTCGATCTGAATTTCCTGCGCGCCACCGGCGGCTTCGATGCCTGGCTCCAGTCCTCCCTCAATCCGCCGAATGCGCCCGCCCCAACCGTCCGGGCAGCTCCCCCGGGACACTGAACCAGCGGCCGCCTCGGTAGCCGCTCAAGTCTATGATTTTGAATGGTGTTGTACCCACCCGATACCGGCCATGAACGCTGCACTCTGGACGCTGAATACTGCTTTCCAGGTGGTAAACTGAAAGGGAATGTCCATGCCGCTTAAAACACTATTTCTCAACCCCCCGTCCTTTGAGAATTTCGATGGCGGCGCCAGTTCGCGCTGGCCCGCTACCCGCGAGATCGAGTCCTACTGGTACCCGGTTTGGCTCGCCTATCCCGCCGGCATGCTCGAGGGATCTCGCCTGCTCGACGCCAACCCGCACCACGTCAGCTGGCCGCAGGTGAACGAGATCCTGAAGGACTACGACTTCCTCGTCCTCTTCACCAGCACCATCGGCTGGTCGGGCGATCAGCGCTGGGCGGAAACAATCAGGGAAACCCACCCCAATCTCAAAATCGCCTTCGTCGGGCCGCCCGTCACCACCGACCCCGACAAAGCGCTCAATGAGTGTCATGCCATCGACTTCATCTGCCGCCGCGAGTTCGACTACTCCGTCGTGGAGTTCGCCAACGGCAAGCCGCTCAGCGATATCCTCGGCATCAGCTACCTCAGGAACGGCCAGGTCGTGCACAATCCCGATCGCCCGCAGATCGATAACCTCGATGCGCTGCCCTGGGTCACCGACATCTACAAACGCGATCTCGATGTGACGAAGTACAACGTGCCGTTCCTCCTCCACCCCTTCGTCTCGCTCTACAGCACCCGCGGCTGCCCCGCGCAGTGCACCTTCTGCCTGTGGCCGCAGACCACCAGCGGGCACGCCTGGCGCAAGCGCTCTACCGACGACGTAGCCCGCGAGATGGCCCACGCCAAAGAGCTCTGGCCCAACGTGAAGGAATTCTTTTTCGACGACGATACCTTCAACATCCAGAAGGCCCGCACCATCGAGCTGTGCGAGAAGCTCAAGCCGCTGGGCCTCACCTGGTCCTCCACCTCGCGCGTCACCACCGACTACGACACCCTGAAGGCCATGCGCGACGCCGGCGCCCGCCTGCTCATCGTCGGCTTCGAGTCCGGCGATCCCCAGATCCTCAAGAACATCAAGAAGGGCGCCACCATCGAGCGCGCCCGTGACTTTGCCCGCGACTGCCACAAACTCGGCCTCACCATCCACGGCGACTTCATCCTCGGCTTGCCCGGCGAAACGAAGGAATCGATCCGCAACACCATCGACTTCGCCAAACAACTGGATGTGGAGACCATTCAGGTATCGGTGGCGCACGCCTTCCCCGGCACCGAGTTCTACGAGTACGCCCGCGTCAACGGCTTCATCACCAACGAGAACAGGATGACCGACGAAGGCGGCCATCAGCTGGCCCACATCGAGTATCCCGGCCTGCCCGCCGAATACGTGCTCGAAATGGTGCACAAGTTTTACGACGAGTACTTCTTCCGCCCCAAAGCCGCCTGGCGCGTCATCAGCAAGGCCATCGCCAACCGCGACCTGAAGCGCCTCTACGTCGAGTCGAAATCGTTCCTCAAGCTGCGCTCGGAGCGCAACAAGATGGTGAAGCAGACACGCACGCAGAAGGCTGCCGAAGCCGCCGGCGTCCGGGCCTAGGCTGTATCGACATAGAGGGAGGGTTGGCGACGGAGGGCATTTTTGTCCAGTTCGCGGAGCGAGGAGTGGCAGATATCGGGCATATCTTAGCGACGAGCGACAAAGAAATAGGCAAAAAGGGCCCCGTCCCGCAGGGTTGGGAGCGAAAAACCTTTTCGTCAGCTCTGCATCGAGGCTTCTTTTCGCTCCCAACGCCGGCCGTTCCTCTATGTCGATACTGCCTGGGCTGGCGCGGCGGTTCGCGGGTTGCAGTGAATTCCGCTGAACGGCTTTTCCGCTCACCGCTTCCCTGCTGACCGGCTCTCCGCGAACCGCTTTTTAGCTGCTCTGCCATGACGCACTCGACCATGACATTCCGGCGGTACATGGTGCTCGGAGCCGTCACCCTCACCTCGTCCTGCGGCGACACCTTCCTGTCCCGCGGCATGAAGTCGCTCGGCCCGGTCTCCCTCGACCACCCCGCCGCGCTCATCCACGCGGTCTTTTCGCCCTGGGTCGCGGCCGGCATCGTCCTCCTCATAGGATTCTTCGCGTCCTACATGACCGCGCTCTCCTGGGCCGACCTCACCTTCGTCCTCCCCGCCAGTTCGCTGGGCTACGTCATCATGACCCTGCTGGCCCGCTTCTGGCTCGGGGAGCATGTCTCTCCGCTGCGCTGGCTCGGCGTTCTGTTCATTACCGCCGGCGTCGGCTTCGTCACCCGCGGACCCTCCTGGACCGAACCCACGACTGCCCATTCCCTGCCCGCCGAAACCCTGCCCGCCGAAGAGGTCCGCTCATGACCAACGCCGCCCTCGCCACCGCCGCCATGATCGTCAGCGTCGTGATCACGGCCACCGCCGGCGACATCCTCACCGCCTCCGCTATGCGCCAGGTGGGCGATCTGGACCTTATCCGCGAAAAGCGCGGCCTGGGGGGCGCCATCGCGGCCGTAGTCACCAACGGCCGCTTCGGCCTGGGCGTTCTCTGCCTCGCGCTGAGCTTCTTCTCCCTGCTCTTTGCCTTCAGCCACCGCGACCTCAGCCTCATCGGACCCGCGGCCACCTCCCTCACCTTCGTGACCAACGCCCTGGCCGCGAAATTCTTCCTGCGCGAGAACGTCGATCGCCGCCGCTGGACCGCCGCCATCTTCGTCTGCATCGGCGTCGCGTTATTGGCGTTCTGAGCGGCCGTAAGGCAGCGAAGAATCCCGACGATGTCAGCCGCGCAGCCGCTGCACGGGTTTGTGAATCCCGACGGTCCGAGATTGGTCGCTGAGCCGCCGTAAGGCAGCGA
>JBAUGH010000118.1:0-4681 GCA_049679565.1 Acidobacteriaceae bacterium | reverse complement strand
GGAAAGTCCGCTGGCCTTCGCGCTCGGCTTCCATGCTGCGGACATGCTCGGCGGCCTGCTCCAGCTCGGCCTGAACCGCGGCCCGGCGCACATCCAGCTCGGCGATGCGCTCCTCATTGGTGCGATGGCGTCCGTCGGCGCGCTCAATTTCGACGGCGCGCTGGCCGGCGCGCGACTCCGCGTCCTTGGCTGCGTCTTCGAGCAGATAGCCGCGGGACACCAGGGCCTCATGCTCGGCTTCGAGCGCGGCAACCTTTTCGGCTCCGGCATCGATTTTCCCGGTCAGCTCGGCAATCTCGCGCTCCAGTTCCGCGTGACGGGTATCCATCTGGGCAATTTTGCTGCCCAGCACGACCTTAAGGCGGTCGCGCATCTCGTCGCGGAGCTTCGCGTAGCGTTCGGCCTTCGCGGCCTGCCGCTTCAGCGAACCCATCTGCCGGGTGACTTCTTCGAAGATGTCGTTGACGCGGGCCAGATTCTGCTTCGACTGCTCGAGGCGGAGCTCGGCAAGGCGCTTCTTCGTCTTAAAGCGGGTGATGCCCGCGGCCTCTTCGATGATGGCGCGGCGGTCGTGGGGGCGCGAGCTGAGCAATTGGCCGATGCGCTCCTGGCCGATGATCGCGTAGGATTCCGGCCCAAGGCCGGTGCCCATGAAGATGTCCTGGATGTCGCGCAGGCGGCAGAGCTTGCCGTTGAGCAGATATTCGCTGTCGCCGGTGCGGAACAGGCGCCGCGTCACCACCATCTCGCCCTTCTGCGGCGTGCGGTTGAACTTGCGGCGGCGAATTTTGAGCACCACGTTGGGGACGGCGCCCTCGGCCTCGGCGACTTCAGGCTGGGGCGAGGCGGTCGATTCTGCGGGTGGAACCAGCTCGGGGCCGGCGTCCGCGGCGACTTCCCTTTCGCCGATGATCTGGCCCGGTTGCGAGTCCGCGATGATCTCTTCGACCTCGGCGGAGCGCTCGGCGCGCAGCTTTTCCTCGTCCCATTCGGGATTCTCATCGATCAGGACTTCAGGCTCGGCCAGCAGGGGCGTGCCTTCGTAAGCCTCGGGATCGACCAGGGTCAGGGAAACCTCGGCCATGCCCAGGGGCTTGCGGTCGCGGGTCCCGGCGAAGATGACGTCTTCCATCTTGCCGCCACGCAGGCTTTTGGCGCTCTGCTCGCCGAGGACCCAGCTTACGGCGTCCAGAATGTTCGACTTCCCGCACCCGTTCGGTCCCACGATGATCGCGATCCCCTGGCCGGGAACGGTGACCTCGGTACGATCGAAGAAGGATTTGAAGCCCAGGATGTGGATTTTCTTCAACTTAAGCATGGGGAGAGACTCCTGAACCATTTGTCGGGGAAAGGAAGGACCGAGCCATCATCACGACTCTAGCTGCCCGCCCGCAGACCGGTCAACGATCCGACCCCAACATCTTGTGGATAAGGGGGCCCAAACCCAACTATTGGGTCGAGATGTCAAACCGCGGGCCGACGGGGTTCGCGGAAAATGCCAGATGCTCTCACGGTAGCCCGGGGGCCGGGTGCTGGCAAGGGAAAGCGCCGACAATTCACGGAGGATGCAGGGGAGGAATCCAGGCAGATTCCCACAGGCGTTGGGCATGGAGCGGTTGGCGGACGGCTGACAAAGGTAACGGAAGCCGCATCCAACCCAAGAAATGTTGACTCTTAAGTTACGGGCCATGCCGCGGGAGAAATGGAAACTGTTGCTCACGCGCGCGGCCCTCTTTGGGCTCTATGTCCTGATGACTGTTCAATTTGTGGGCGTCTACCTGTTCCACGAGTACCCTTATATCGACGTCCACCGCTTTACTCACGGCTACGAACGGCTTCCCTTCCAGACCCGGCTGCTAATGGCGCCGCTTTTTCGCTGGGCTGCGCACAGCGCTTTCATGGTGCATTACGCTTCCGGCCTGGCGATGAACGGCTATTTCTTCCCCAAAGGGATCGGGCCGGCGGAAGTTGTCGAATTCTTCGTGGATATCCCATGTCTTCTGATCGCGGGATGGGTGACGGTGCGGCTCTATCAGGCTGCCAGCCGGCGGCATCTGGTCACGTGGCTGGTCTATCCGTTGTTCCTGGTGCTGTGCGTGGTTTCCTACATCCTGCACACCGTCCAGAACTTTCGTTTCGTGTATGACATGCCGAGCCTGGCCTTTTTCGCGGTTGGGCTGTACCTCATTTACTTCCGCAAATCACGTCTGCTGCTGGCGGCGCTGTTCGCCGTGGCCACGCTGAACCGCGAGACCACCCTGTTCCTGATCCCGTTTTATCTGCTCAGCGAGCTGGCGAGGGGCGGGGGGTCAGCGCCTAACCTGGTCTCCCCAGGCAGGCTGTCGGTGGCTTCCGGGGAGGGGGCTGCGGGGGAGCGGAGCGCGCGGATGGCGATCTTGTCGCGGCTGGGCTCGGTCCCGGCCTTCGAGCGGCTGCAGTGGAAACGGCTGCTGTGCCCGGAAATCGTGACGACCACGGTGCTGCTGCTCGGGTATTGGGCCGTCTGGCACGTCTTTATCTTCCACGTCTTCCGGCACAATTCTTCCGAGTATTATTCGCGGCTGAACTTTAACTTCTACTGTCTTCGGCGGCTTCGTTATTACCCGCAGCTGTTGAGCGCGTGCGGCTATCTGCTGCCCCTGCTGGTCCTGTACCGCAAACACGTGCACGATCGGCAGCTGCGTCTGTGGATGTGGGCGATTCCTGGCTGGTATGCGGTGATGGCGGTGTGGGGCATTCTGGTGGAGACCCGGGTTTTTGGGGAACTGCTTCCGGTGGTGGCGTGCTGCGCAGCGGTCATCGGGGAAGAGGCTTTCGCCCGGGCGGTGCTGCTGGGCCGGCGGCCAACCGAGGCCGGAGACCGCGAGGAGAGCGTCCATCTGGTGCGCGCCGCATGAGGGGGGATGCGTGAGCGTTATTTTGGCGCAACCTGCCGCATGAAACGCCGATGACATAACCTACACAGTGCCGATTCTCCCAGGCGAGGCCGCATCCAATGGACTAACTTTGGATTAGGTGTAAATGCCACGCTCGATTTGTGGAATTTCGCTGACGATCGTCCTCAGCCTGTGCGCTTCGCCGGATATCGGGGGACAGGTTAGCCGGCCGGCTGTGGCGCGGCCCGCGGCCGCGGAGAACCGAAACGCCGTGACCCTCACGGTGGTCAATCAGAACGGGGGCGCGGTTCCGGACGCCCGGGTCACGATCGAAGAGCCTGGACAGCCGCCGCTGCGGCTGACCACCGACTACGCCGGCCGGTGCAGCTGGACGCCGCGGCAAACGTCGGCTTACAACTTGCGCATCGAGCGGGGCGGGTTCTACGAGACGACCGCGAAAGACGTGGACCCGGGGGAGAAGCAGCTGCGTCTGATTCTGAATCGGCAGGAGATGCTGCAGCAGGAAGTCAGCGTGCACGCGTCTGCGCCGGGCATCGACCCGGATCAGATCTCGAACCGGATCGCGCTGAACGTACCGGAGATCGTCAACATTCCCTTTCCCACCGACGTCGACATTCGCAATCTGCTGCCCTTCACGCCGTCGGTGGTTGCCGATTCGAGCGGCCAGGTCCATGTTGCCGGCGGCGAGACTTACATGACGCTGGACACGCTGGACGGTTTCGACATCCGCAACCCGGTCTACGGAACTCTGGATCTGCGGGTGAGCACCGACGCGGTCGCCTCCATCGACACGGAAACGACGCGCTATCCGGTGGAATACGGCCGGGCGACGGGAGGGGTGATTGCTTTCACCACCGGGACGGGCGACAACCAATTCCACTTCGGGGCTACCAACTTCGTCCCATCGTTTCGCGAGCTGAACGGCATTCGCTTCGACACGTTCGAACCGCGCATCACCTTCTCCGGGCCGCTGCGCCGGAATCGCGCCTGGTTCTTCGACGGCATCGACCCGCAAATCAGCGACATCTACATCCCGGAGCTGCCATCCAACGCCGACACGGATCTGCTGAGCCGGGGTGGGAATCTGCTGAAGCTCCAGTTCAACCTCGGCACGCGCAACAGCCTGAGCGCGGCGCTGCTGTGGAACGACTTTCATTCTCCCTATGACGGCATTTCGGCGGTTACGCCGCAGCAGAGCACGGACAATCACGACATCCTGGCGTGGCTGCCGTACGGGCGCGATCAGCACAGCTTCCGCAATGGAATCGTGCTGGATACCGGCTTCGGCGACCTGCGCTACCGGGAAGGGTTCGAGCCGCACGGGACGGTCCCCTTCGATCTGACTCCGGAACTCTCGACGGGCAGCAATTTCGCCAACTCGACGATGCGCTCGCAGCGCTTCGAGGGCTATGCGAACGTGTGGCTTCCACCGCGCCAGTGGCTGGGAAGCCATCAGTTCCGGGCGGGCATCGATCTCGATCACATTCGCTTCACGGAGAACGTGGCCTTCGCGCCGGTCAACTATCTGCGCGAAGACCGCAGCCTGGAACGGCAGAGCAGCTTCCCCGCCTTCGCTCCGTTTACCCGCAACAACCTTGAGGCGGGCGGATACCTCGAAGACCGGTGGACGCCGCACAACGGACTTCTGGTGGAGCCGGGCCTGCGCTTCGACTGGGACGAGATCATCCGCAAGCCGCTGTGGTCGCCGCGTCTGGCGTTCAACTATTCTCCGCCGGGGACGGGCGAGACCACGTTCTCGGCGGGCATCGGCGTGTATTACGAGC
>JBAUGH010000117.1:0-6419 GCA_049679565.1 Acidobacteriaceae bacterium | reverse complement strand
GAACTCGTTGCAAAAAATGAAGATACCAAGCCGATTGAGCTGGCGATTGTTTATTACGCGGCGTGGCTTGGGCATTATGTAGGCGACGGCTCGCAGCCGCTACATACGACGATTCAGTACAACGGCTGGACCGGGCCCAATCCCAACGGCTACACGACCGAGCACACCATCCACAGCCAGTTCGAGAGCGCGTTTGTCTCCGCCAACATTCAGCCAGGCGATGTGCAGCCGTTGATGAGTCCGCTGCACCCGATCGGCGATGAGTGGACCGACTATATGGCGTACCTTCGTCACACCGCGACCTACGTGGAAAAGGTCTACCAGCTCGACAAGGATCACGGCTTCGACGGAGCGGGGACTCCGCAGGCGAAGCAGTTCACCGCAGAGCGGCTGGCGGCGGGTGCCTCGATGCTGCGAGATCTGATCGTGGCGGCCTGGGTGAAGAGCGCAGAGCCGGTTCCGGAGTGGCACGATCGGCGCGCCGGGACGGCCAACAACTCATCCTCCATCAGATGGGAGAGGCCCTGTCCGCGGGGCTCTCCGTCATCTCGCACGCATGCCGACGACGCGCGTCAGCAACCCCGCCAGCTGGGCTTCGACCGCCCGCCCTGTCTCCATCACTTCTTCGTGACTGAGCGGAGTTGCCTGGATGCCGGCGGCCATGTTGGTGACGCAGCTGATGCCGAGGACCTCGATGCCCATGTGGCGGGCGACGATGGCCTCCTGCACGGTGGACATGCCGACCAGGTCGGCGCCCAGGGTCGCAAAGGCGCGAATCTCCGCCGGCGTCTCAAAGCTCGGCCCGAGCACGCTGAGATAGACACCCTCGTCCAGCCTGAAATCCATCGCGCGGGCTGCCTCGTGGGCCACTTTCCGCAGGCGTGCCGCATAGGCCTCGCTCATGTCGAAGAAGCGCGGGCCCAGGCGATCGTCGTTGGGACCGGCGACGGGATTGCGGCCCGACAAATTGATGTGATCGGAAATCAGCACCAGCTGGCCCTGGCGCAGCGCAGGATTGATGCCGCCCGCAGCGTTGGTCAGCACCACGGTTTCGACGCCCATCCGGCCCAGCACGCGGATCGGGAAGGTGACTTCCTCCGAGCTGTAGCCTTCGTAAGCGTGGACGCGACCCTGCATCACGGCGACCGCGGTCCCGGCCACCATTCCGATCACCAACCGCCCGCTGTGCCCCGGCACCGTGGACTGCGGGAAATGGGGAATGCCGGCAAACGGGATTGCTGCAGGGTTCTCGATCTGCTCGGCAAAAGCGCCCAGCCCCGAGCCCAGCACGATGGCGATGCGCGGGCGCAGCGGAGTCCGCGCCAGAACGAAGTCGGCCGCCGCGTTCGCCTTCTCAAAAATAGTGTCTGCCATGGTTACAGAACCGGGTTAATGAATCAGAATCCCGACAATCGATGCTGACATCAGGTTGGCCATCGTGCCGGCCAGCATCGCTCGCAGGCCCAGCTTCGCCAGATCGTTGCGGCGATTGGGCGCGAGCGCTCCGATCCCGCCGATCTGAATCCCAATGGAGCTGAGATTGGCAAAGCCGCACAGCGCAAAGGTGGCAATGGTGACCGAGCGAGCCGCCAGTGCGCCGGTCTTCGCCAGAGTTCCGAGATACGTGTAGGCCACCAGTTCGTTCAGCACCATGCGCGTGCCCAGCAGGTTGCCCACCGTGGGCGCGTCGTGCCACGGAATCCCGATAAGCCAGGCGATGGGCGCGAAGAAGAAGCCGAGGATGGCGTCGAGCGAATGCGGAAACGGAATGTGGTGGTAGCCGAGCCAGTTGTGCATGCCGCCGAGGGTGCCGTTCAGCAGCGCGATCAAAGCGAGAAACGAGATCAGCATAATGCCCACGTTGAAGGCCAGGCGCCCGCCGTCGATGGTGCCCCGGGCAATCGACCCGATCAGGTTGTCGTCCTTGTGCTCGGCGCTCTCGGGGATGTGGACGACGCCCTCGGTGGCCGGCTTTTCGGTCTCCGGCACCAGCATCTTGGAGATCAGAATGGTGCCCGGCGCAGTCATGATGACCGCGGCCAGCAGGCTGCTCGCCTTGATGCCATAAAGGATGTACGCCGCCATGATGCCGCCCGAGACGTGCGCCATGCCGCTGGTCATGATGGTCATCAGCTCCGAGCGAGTGGCGTCAGGCAGAAACGGGCGGATGGTGAGCGGCGCCTCGGTCTGCCCCATGAAGATGCTGGCCGCGACGTTCAGGCTCTCGGCGCCCGAGACTTTCATCGTCCACAGCATCGCCTTCGCGAAACCGCGGATGATGAGCTGCATGATGCCGAGGTAATAGAGGACCGCAAAAAAGGCGGAGATGAAAATGATGGTCGGCAGGACCTGGAAGGCGAAGAAGCTGGTGCCGAACTTCGCCGCGATGTTCGAGTGCTGCGCGCCGAGGTCGCCGAACACGAAAGTCGAACCGGCAAATGCAAAGGCCAGCAGGTGATTGACCGCATTGCCGGCCGCCTGCAGGATGCGCTGGCCCACCACCCATTTAATGACCAGGAAGGCGAAGACGATTTGCAGGCTCAGCCCCCAAACGACGGTGCGCCAGCGGATGGCCCGGCGATTGGTGGAGAAAATCCACGCCAGCATCAGCATGGTCAGCAGTCCCAGCACACCCGTAAATCGCGCCAATCGGTTCTCCCTGAGCGTTTGTTCGCATTCTATGAGCGTAGCGGCGGTTGCAGACAGCTATCTTTGTTCTCCGCCGAAAGAATCTGGCGCACCAGCGGGACCGGCGCGGGCGGCTGGCCACCGATCGTCAGCGCCTCGCGCAGCAGGTGTTCGGGCTCGGCAAACCGTGCCTCATCCATAGTGAAGAGCGTTGCCAGTGGCTGACCTGTCTTCACGCGCGCGCCCAGCTTCACATGCATCTCGAGGCCGGCATGAGCGTCGACCGGCTCGCCGGCTCTCTCGCGCCCTGCGCCCAGCCGCTGGACGGCCCAGCCGACCTGGGTGCAGTCGGCCGCGGTGAAGAAGCCGGCCCGATCCGCGGTGAATTCTCTGCGGAAGCGCGGCCGATGGAAGGCCATTCCGGCATCGATGGCGGTGAGGTCGCCGCCCTGGGCCGCGACCATTTCGCGAAAGATGCGCAGCGCCGAGCCGTCCTTCAGCTTCTCCTCGGCGATCCGGCGGCCGTCCTCGGCGGTCTTCGCTTTGCCGCCCAGGTGGATCATCCATCCGGCCAGAATCAGCGACAGCTCGCGCAAATCCTCGCTCAGCGGAGGCCGCTCTCCTTTGAGCAACTCCACGGATTCGGCAATCTCGATCCAGTTGCCGGCCATGCGGCCCAGCGGCTGGCTCATATCGGTGAGCACCGCCACCGTGCGGGTGCCGGCGCGCTCGCCGGTTTCCACCATCAGCGCGGCCAGGTAGCGCGCGTCGTCCTCATTACGGAGAAAAGCACCCGAGCCGGTCTTCACGTCGATGGTCAGCGCGTTCAGCCCCGCGGCCAGCTTCTTGCTCATGATCGAGGCGCAGATCAGCCAGGGATTCTCAACGGTCGCCGTGCGGTCGCGCAGGCTATAAAGCTTGCGGTCGGCAGGAACCAGGTTCTTCGTCTGGCCCACGATGAAGGCTCCGCACTGCTCCAGGACTCTGCGCATCTCTGCAGCGGAAAGATCGGTGCGATAGCCGGGAATCGACTCCAGCTTGTCGAGCGTGCCGCCGGTGTGGCCGAGCGCGCGCCCGCTGATCATCGGATCGGCCAGTCCTGCGGCGGCGGCAAGCGGCGCCACCAGAAACGAGGTCTTGTCGCCTACGCCGCCGGTGGAGTGCTTGTCGACGGTCGGCCGCCCGAGGCCGGAGTGGTCGAGCACCTCACCCGAATAGCGCATAGCGGTGGTCAGGGTAGCCAACTCGGCGAGGGTCAGACCGCGGAGAAACACCGCCATCAGCCAGGCCGAGAGCTGCTCCTCAGGGATGGTCTCGCGAGCGGCGCCATCGACGAGGAAGCGGATCTCCTGCTCGTTCAGTTCTTCCCCATCGCGTTTCTTTCTGATCAGATCGACCGCGTGCAGACTCATTGGGCCGAGCCTTCCTGCGCGTCGAGGGTAAAGCCGCAGGGAAACAGATCAGCAAAGCGCAGGGTCTGCGGACCGTTTTCACCGGCAAAGCGCACTACCGCATCGGCGGTCACGAATTCGCTCATGACCTGGCGGCAGGCGCCGCAGGGAGGGCTGGCCGCTCCGTTGCGGTTGGTCACCGCGATGGCGAGAATCCGGTGCGCCGGACCGCGCTCGCTGATGGCCCGAAACAGGGCGTTCCGCTCGGCGCAGCTGGTCAGGCCATAGGAGACATTTTCGACATTGCAGCCGGTGACAACCGCGCCGTCGTCGAACAGCAGGGCCGCGCCCACATAGAACTTCGAGTAGGGGGCATAGGCGTGGCCGGCGGCCTGCGCGGCTGCCTCAAACAGCCGATCGAGGGTTGCCGAATCCGGAGTCGCAGCATCCACGTTGGACATTCGCCTTTGAGGCTAACGGCTTCCACCGGCCCGAGGCAACCGCCCCTCAAGTTCGAGCCATTACTTCCGATAAGCAGACCGTGGACGACCTGACACGCGAATTCCTCCTTGAAAGCCAGGAAGGTCTGGACCGCATGGAGCGGTGCCTGACCGATCTGGAGACCCGTCCCGGCGATGCCGAGCTGCTGGCGGACATTTTTCGTTCGGTGCACACCATCAAAGGGACCACCGGCTTTCTTGGGTTCAGCCGCCTTGAGGCGCTCTCCCATGCCGGAGAAAACCTGCTTGGTCTGCTGCGGGAGGGCCAGCTGGCCGCGACGCCCGCGATCATCACCGGGCTGCTGGGCCTGATGGACCAGCTGCGCGGCATTCTGCGAGCCATCGAAAGCACCGGGGGTGAAGGCGCCGGCGGCACGGAAGACGCTGCCATGATTGCCACCCTGCAGGCGCTGCAGCAGGGCGACGCGACCGCGGTCGCCGAACCGACCCTGGTTGCACAGATGCAGGTCATTGTCCACGACACCCCCAAAAAGCGCCACGGCGGCAAACGCGCCGTGCGATCTCTGCAAGGTGCGCCTCCTCCCGCTCCATCGGGAGAGGCAGGGCCGCAGGGGAATCCCGAAGCAGCCGCGCCGGAACCGAAACCTCGGTCCGTGCCTGCGGCCGGTGCTTCGGACTCCGCGCGGCCCACGAGCGATGCGGCAGCAGCCCCGATACCGGAAACCGCGGCGGCTTCCGGCGGCGGCACTGCCGACTCCACGCTGCGCGTCGATGTCGAGCTGCTCAACCGCATGATGAACCTGGTGGGCGAGCTGGTGCTGACCCGCAACCAGATCCTGCAGGCCACCAGCTCCGACGCCGGCTTTGCGCTGCTGGGCCGGCGGCTGGACATGGTCACCGCCGATCTGCGCGAATCGGTAATGAAGGCGCGTATGCAGCCGGTGAGCCATGTCTTCTCGCGCTTCCCGCGGCTGGTCCGCGACCTCGCGCTCGGCCTTAACAAGCGGGTGCGACTCGAGATGGAAGGCCAGGAGACGGAGCTGGACAAGAGCCTGCTCGAAGCCATTCGCGATCCGCTGACCCACTCCATCCGCAACGCCATCGACCACGGCATCGAAATGCCGGATGCACGCGCGGCCGCCGGCAAGCCGGCCGAGGGGCTGGTGCGCCTGCGCGCCTGCCATGAAGGCAGCCACGTGATCGTCGAAGTCCACGACGACGGGGCCGGCATCAATATCGAGCGAGTCCGGCAGAAAGCGGTCGAGCGGCAGCTGGTCCCGGTGCAGCGCGCCGAGCAGATGAACGAGCGGGAAATCCTGCAGCTCATCTTTCTCCCCGGCTTCTCCACCGCGGCCGCCGTCACCAGCGTCTCCGGGCGCGGCGTGGGCATGGACGTGGTCCGCACCAACGTCGAAAAGATCGGGGGCAAGGTCGAGGTGGAAAGCCACGAGGGCCAGGGGACCATCCTGCGCCTGCGCATTCCCCTCACCCTCGCCATTATTCCTGCGCTGATCGTGCACAGCCGGGGGCAGAATTTCGCCGTGCCCCAGGCATCGCTCACCGAGTTGGTGCATCTGCGCGCCGGGGAAGACGGGAGCCGCATCGAGTGGCTGGAAAATGCCGCCCTCTACCGGCTGCGGGGGCGCCTGCTGCCGCTGGTGTTTCTCGATCGCCTGCTGCAGCAGCCGGCGCGCGAGCGCGGCACAGCCTGCGACGTCGCCATTCTCAACGCCGACGGCCGCCGTTTCGGGCTGGTGGTCGACGGCCTCGCCGACCCGGAAGAGATCGTGGTGAAGCCGCTGGCCGCGGTGCTGCGCGAGATCGGTTACTACGCGGGCGCCACGATTCTGGGCAACGGGGAGATGGCGCTCATCCTGAATCCCGGGGCGATCGCGCAGAATGCCGGCGTCAGCCTGAGCGGCGAAACCGAGGAGGCCAG
>JBAUGH010000116.1:0-9431 GCA_049679565.1 Acidobacteriaceae bacterium | reverse complement strand
AGGTCTGAGAGAGCCGTCCAGCGCTCGTCGGCCGGAGAGGCCTCGCAGGAGCAGGGTTCGGCATTCAGGTTGCGTCCGCAGCGGGGACAGAGCCCTTTGCAATCCGGGCGGCAAAGCGTTCGAACCGGGAGGGTTAAGAGAACCTGTTCACGGAGAACGTCTTCGAGGACCAGACTACCTTCCTGATAATAACCGATTTCGGTTTCGGGCGGGACGAGGGCGCGCTCGGGAGGGCCGGCGTCGATGCCGAGAGGGCGGAAAAGCAGGTCGAAGTCGCCGGAGAGGGAGTGGCGGACGGGGTCGAGACAACGGGCGCAGGGGGCTTCGAAATCGCCGGACCAGTGGGCGCGGGTGCGGATGTCGGGGACGATCTCTTTGGGGCCGCGATGCTCTTTGAGGATTTCGGCTTCGCCCTGGACGGCGAGGGGGGAAACCTGGGTGGCGTCCTCTCCATAGTCGATGGCGCCGGGAGGGAGGCTGAGGTCGAAGCGAACGGGCTCGCGTTCGAGGTCGACGAGAGTGATGAGCATGGGAGGGTCCTTCTGTGGGTGGGTCCTGATTTCAGGGTATCACCGGGTGCTGGCCGCACGGGCGGAGGCGCTTCGCGCAGGAGCGAGGTGGAGAGGACCTGGCAATCAGCGGACGATGTTGATGGCGATGGCGGGGGTGAGGGTGTCGGAGGTGTTGCGGCCGGACGGGGTGATGCGCAGGCCGAGGAGCACGCCGATGGTGGGCTTCCAGGAATATTCGATGGCGGGAGCGACGTACCAGGTGTTACTCCAGCCGGAGTTGAAGGCGACGGAGGAGGCGGGCTGGGTTGAGGTGGCGGGGTAGGTTCCGGCGACGCGGGTGCTGCCGGTGTTGTGGAAGACGATGTCGGAGGCGAGGACGAGGCGGCGGTTGAGGCTGTACTCCCAGGAATTGTCGATGGAGAGGGAGCTGGCAGGATGGGCGGTTCCGCGAAAGCCAGCGGCGGTGCCGTAGACGCTCGCGCCGGAGACGGGGACGGCGGCGGAGAAGCTGTCGGCGAAATTGAGGCGCATGCGGAGAATGCGGCGATTGGGGAGCCAGAAGTACGTTTGGGTAAGCAGCTCGGGGGTGGTGGTCCAGGCGCCGGCGCCGAAGGCGTTGGTGGGGCGGGCGCCGAGGTTGTCGTAGCGGCCGGTGGGCAGGGCTTGCTGGACGGCGAGGGAGATGGTGGGGATGCGATGGCAGGGAACAAACTGGGCGACGCGATGCTGGATCTGGAGGGTGAGGTCGCCGGCGCCGGGTCCGGCGCTGGAGGGGATGCCGGTGGCGGTGGTGTAGCCGGCGGTGGGGATGAACCCGATGCCGCTGGTGTCGGTGAGGGCGTAGATGAGATAGGTGAGGGAGCCGTAGCTGTTCTGATGGGGGACGGGCTGGCGGCTGCCGGTGGGTTTGTACGCTCCCTGGGTGGTGACGTCGTAGAGGTAAGGCTCGATGAGGGCGTGGCCGCGGGGCGCGGTGGCGGCGGTGTTGGCGAGCATGGGTCCGGTGAACCAGGCGTCGTTCATGGGATGAGTGACGGCGCAGGGATCGGGGGTCTCGCAGTGAGCCGACGTGACAGCGAGAACAAGACAGGCGACCAGGGCCGCTTCGAGAGGGCGAACGTAACGCCAGGCGAGCTTCATGGGCGGAGGGTGTCGGCAGGAGCTGGGGGGAGTTCGTTGTTTGCGGGTGCCGTCGGACGCCGGGCGGAAGCAGCGGACTTCCAGAGCAACGGCGCTTCGAGGCAGAAGAAACGCGAGGCGGGGCGGCGGACTGCCGGGGCGGACGTAAGCGAGCCGAAGCCGTCGCTGGCGGCGAGCTCGCGTGGGCGTGAGGGAGCCGGGTTGCAATGGGGGCAGGCGGGCATCATTGGGAATCCTTTGCGCTGACGCGGGTGTATGTGTTGATCCAGTTGGTTTCCCAGGTATGGCCGCCGTCGGCGGAGAAGGCCTGGTCGGAGAGGACTTCGTTGGCGGAGACCGGCCCGATGCGGAAGCGGACGAGGATGTTGCGGCCGTGGTAGAGCTCGCTGTCGTAGAACTCGCCCTGGCCGTCGTGGAATGTGCCGACGGCGGGGACGCTGAGGACGCCGACGTCGCTGGTGGCGAAATGAATATTCCACTGGTGCGCCACAGGATCGTAGAGGCGCAGCGCGAGGAGCTCGAGGTGGCCGGAGGCGCCGTCGGCTTCGACTTCAGCGAGGTTGGCGCGGCCGTTCCAGATGGGGTGGGTGACGGTGGTGCCCTCCATCTCCGTCCACTCGGTCGAACCGGTGAGGGGATGGACAAGGCGGCGGATGTGCATCTTCCAGGTTCCTTCGTCGAAGTCGAAGTCGTGCTGGCCGTCGCGGGTGGCGGCGGCGGGAGGCGGATTGGAGCCGGGGGGCCACGTGCTGGGGCGGCCAGGCTCGGGCTGTCCCCAGACGGATTGGCTGGTGCGGGTTTGGTTGGTGATCCAGTTGACTTCCCAGGTTTGGCCGCCGTCGGGAGAGAAAGCCTGCTCGAAGTGCGGCGTGCCGGAGGTCATACGGGACCAGTCGAAGCGGATGAGGGTGGTTTTGCCGTTGATGGTGTCGGTGGTGTAGAAGTCGCCGCGGCCGGACTGGAAAGCTCCGATCTGGGGCGGGTCGAGGCGGCCGATGCGGTTGTTGGCCCAGTAGAGACGCCACTGGCGGGCGGCGGGGTCGTAGAGGCGAAGGGTCAGGCCTTCCATGTGGCTGCCGCTCGGGCCGTCGAGTTCGACGGTGTCGAGCTGGGCGCGGCCGTTCCAGACCTTGTAGCAGGCGCCGGCGCCGCTCATGCCGGTCCAGTCGGGGGAGCTGGTGAGCGGATGGAGCATGTAGTGCAACTGAAAGGTGAAGGTGCCGAGCAGCGGGTCGAAGTCGTGGGCGCCGTCGGCGAGGGCAGGCGGAGCGGGAACGGCGGGCGGAGTGGACTGCGCGCAGGCAGGCATGGCGGCGACACAGGCGAGCAGGAGCAGCGGGAAAAGCAGCGGGACCAGGCGCGGGGCCAGCAGCGGGACCGGGCGCGATATGGATTGCATGCGGAGTCCTCCGGTGGGATGGGGCCGTCCTGTCCAGAGTGACGCTTCACGTGGTACTGTGACAGAACCACTTTTTATGCAACTGGCGATACCACTTTCCCGTAGCGGCGAGCCCTTGTTCCGGCAGGTGTATGCCGGGATCCGGCAGGCGATTCTGGCGGGGACACTGCGCGCGGGCGAGCGCCTGCCTTCGACGCGGGATCTGGCGGAGCAACTGGGGATCAGCCGCACGGTGGTGCTGCTGGCGTATGAGCACCTGATCGCGGAGGGATTCGCGGCGGGGCAGGCAGGCTCGGGGACCTACGTTGCCCACGAGATGCAGGCACAGCAAGGGCAGCGAGGGGCGAACGCAGCGCGGGGCACAGGGCGGAACGCAGGAGGGGGTGCGGCGCTGCGGTTGTCGCGGTACGGCAACGCGGTACGCGATGCGGCCGGAGTGGTCGACGCGCAGAGGCGGCAGGACCCGGTTCCGCGCTACGACTTCGCCAACGGGCGCAGCGATCTGGAGACGTTTCCGTTTGCGATGTGGCGGCGGCTGCTGCTGCGGCAGGCGCGGGAGGCGTCGGTGCGGGAGTTCGATTACGGCTCGGCGCTGGGAAACCTCGCGCTGCGGACGGCGATCTGCGGACATTTGCGACGGTCGCGGGCGGTGGTCTGCGATCCGGAAGACGTGATCATCATGAACGGCTCGCAGCAGGCGCTGGATCTGGTGACCCGGGTGCTGGTGGAACCGGGCGAGCGCGTGGCGATTGAAGATCCGCATTACAACGGGGCGCGCGAGGCGTTTCGCGCCGCGGGTGCGCGGCTGTGCGGAGTTCCGGTAGATCGCGACGGGCTCGATCCGGGGTCGCTGCCGGATGACGCGCGGATTGCGTTCGTGACGCCGTCACACCAGTTCCCGACGGGAGCGATATTGCCGCTGGAGCGGCGGCTGGCGCTGCTGGCATGGGCGCGGCGGCGGAATGCGGTGATTCTGGAAGACGATTACGACGGCGAGTTTCGCTATGACGGACGGCCGCTCGAGTCGCTGCAGGGGCTGGATCGCGAGGGGCGGATCGTGTATCTGGGGACGTTCTCGCGGACGGTGTTTCCTTCGCTGCGGATCGGATATCTGGTGGCGCCGCGGTCGCTGGCGCCGGCCCTGGCGGCGGCGAAGTGGCTGAGCGATCTGCATTCATCGACGCTGGAGCAGCAGACGCTGGCGGAGTTTATCGAGAGCGGGCTGTACGAGCGGCATTTGCGGCGGCTGCGGCGGAGAAACACGACACGCAGAGCGGCCCTGCTGGAGGCGATCGGGAAGCATCTGGGCGATCGCGTGGAGGTGACGGGCGACGGCGCGGGCGCGCAGGTGATGCTGTGGCCGAAGGAGAAGGTGAGCGAAGAGGCGGTGATCCAGAAAGCCGCGCGGGCAGGCGTTGGGATTTACAGCATCCGGCACTGCTATTTGAATCCTGATGAGGCTCAGCGGCGGCCGGGATTTGTGCTGGGATACGCGACGCTGAACGAGCGGGAGATTCGGGAAGGGATCCGGCTGCTGGTGACGGCGTTGTAGGGTGCCGGCCATCATCCCACGCACCCAGGGGTTTTGTTTTACCCACTCAAGCCAACGGTTGGCTTGAATGGGCCACCCGAGAGGGTCTCAGAGGACGGATTTCTCGAAGACGAGCGAGGTCTTGACCTGGCGGTAGCCGTCGCGGAGGTAGAAGCGGTGGGCGTCGGCGCGCTTGATCTGGGAGCGGACGCGGACGGTGGGGATGGAGCGCGAGCGGGCCCAGTCCTCAATGGCGAGGCAGAGGCGTCGGCCGATGCCGGAGCCGCGGGCGGAATCGTGGACGACGAGGCCGCCGATGTTGACGGTGTCGGGCGCCTGAAGATGGCACTCGATGGCGGCGTCAATCCAGCCGATGAGCCGGCCGTTGTGGTCCGCGGCGAGGACGATGTGGTCCGGGGTCGCTGCGAGGGCTTCGATGCGGCGGCGGAGGTCTTCAGGTGAAGCGGGATAGCCGAGCTGGGCGCTGAGGTCGGCGGCCGCGGGCGCGTCGTCGGGCGTCAGCGGGCGGATGAGGACCGTCGCGGGGTCGAGCGCGGGCATAAGGCTATTTTCGTCGAGGTCAGCCAGCGGAAAGCGGGGGGCCGAGCATTTTCATGCCGTGGCTGGCGAAGAGCGCGGGATCCTGGAGGGAGACGCCGGGCTTTTCTGCGGCGCGGAAGAATTCTTCCATTTGCCCGGCGGGCGTGAAGGCGATGAGCATACGGACGGGGTGGTCGCTGACTCCGGAGAACGTGTGCGGGACGAGGCGAGGGCCAAGGACGGAGTCGCCAGGGTGGAGCTCGACGCGACGATCACCAACCTGGAACAGGCACGCGCCCTCCATGACGTAGAAGTATTCGTCCTGGGCGTAGTGGACATGGAGGGGCGGCCCGCCGCCTTTGCGCAGACCGGTGTGCTCGATGAGGAGGAGGCCGCCGGAAGTTTCGCGGGGCAGGACCTTGAAGGAGATGGTGCTGAAGCCGAGGGAGTGGTGCTCGCCGAGGCGATCCTGACCGGAGGGGATGACGTGGGCTTCGGGCGCGGATTCGGGAGGCGGAGCGGCGAGGGCGGCACGTTCGAGGAGGGCAAGAGGGAGGAGCGCGGCGGACGACTGCAGGAGGCGGCGGCGGAGCATGCGGGACCTCGGTTGGTGCGGAGGTTGGGGAAGGATGAAGGGAGTGTAGCAGGCGGAGAGCTTGCGGAGTTCAGAAGGGTGGACCTGCGTAATCCCACTCAAGCCAACAGCGGCTTGAATGCGGCACCCGCGTAATCCCACTCAAGCCAACAGCGGCTTGAATGGGGCACCCGGCGGACAGTGGACAGGAAAGCGATGCGCGCTGGTTCCTGATCGTTGCTGCCGGGGAGCCGGCTAGTAAATGCGGAAGTTGACTTCGATGTCGACTTCGACGGCGACGGGGTTGCCCTTGAAGACGGCCGGCTTGAATTTGTATTCACGGACGGCCTGCATAGCTTTCTCGTCGAGTCCCATGCCGAGCGGGCGGACAATGTGGATGCGCTGCGGGTTTCCCTGAGCATCGACGATGAGGCCGACGACGCAGATGCCCTGGTACTTGGCGCGGCGGGCCTCGTCGGAGAACTCGGGATCGGGGGCGTAGATGAGGATGGGATTGGAGACGCCTCCGCCAACGTGGTAGACGCCGCCGCCATAACCGCCGCCGGAGCCGGGCCCGATGCCGTTGCCATTCCCCGAGCCGATGCCTCCCCCGGATCCGTTGCCGAAACCGGAACCGGAGCCCGATCCCTGCGAGGCGAAGGCGACCTGAGGCGACTGGGGGATGCCGAGGTCGGGCATGTTGGGCGCGTCGGGCAGCTTGATGACGGGCATGACGACGGTGGGCTCGACGGGGAGCTTCGGGTTGTCGAGGCGAAGGATTTGCGGCGGGACGATCTGCTTTTTGGAGAATTCGGGGAGCTTGCCTTTGGAGGCTTCGAGGATCTCGTGATTGCCGCCGCCACCACCGCCGCCCATGATGTCTTTGAGCGGGGAGGAGGGCACGAAGGGGGTGACGTCGACGTTGGTAGCGACGAGTTTTCTCTGGATCTGGCGCTCGTGCCAGCGGCCGAGGGCGAGCAGCACGATGAGCGAGGCCAGCAGCACATGGGTGCCGAAGGAGAGAATGCTGGTCCAGCGGGATTGGGTGGTGATTTCGAGGCCGGCGAAGGTGGGGATGAACTCCTGGCCCGCTGGGCGGAGTCTTCGATTTGCGGAGGCAAGATCGGCGATGCCGCGATCGACGCGGGCGAGCAGGGTTTCCGGAGCGGGCTCGCGGGCGAAGGCCTTGAGGAGAGCCTGTTCGAGTTTGGCGTCGTCGTCGATCATGGTTCCTGCTCCCGATTTGCCTGCAGAGAAGACGACGCGCAGGGCGCGTGGTCAGCTGCGGGCTTCACATCCGTTGGCGCGCCATGAAAATCCGCGCGTTTCGTCCGGATGAGTCGTTTCCTCTTTAGAATCGGCCTCTCTTTCCAGTCTTCTCTCCCTGGGTCCGGGCGCGGTGTGAGCGATGTCACGTTCGCTGCAGGACCCGGGTGATTTTTTCGCGGAGGAGCTCGAGGGTACGCCGCAGGTGGCTCTTGACGGTGGCGACGGGCATGGCGAGCGCGTCCGCGATTTCTTCCGGTGTCATGTCTTCCTGGTAGCGCAGCACGAGGACGGTGCGCGGCGTTACCGGAAGGGAAGCCACCAGTTGGCGAAGCTGGCGGCTGAGGAGCGGATCGCCGGGGCGGGCATCGATGGCCAGCTCGGGCAGGGCAAGATCCGGCAGGTCGGCAGGATCGGGTGCGATTTCGGGGCGCCGGTTACGCTGGCGGATCCGATCGATGGAGCGGTGCGCGGTGGCGCGGCGGAGCCAGTGGAGGATGTGGGCGTCGGATTCGAGCTCGTCGAGCGCGGCGTACAGTTCCAGAAACACGTCCTGCGCGGTCTCTTCGGCGAGGAAGCGGTCGCCCAGGATGCGGAGAGCGATGCTGAAGACCATCGACTGGTGCTCCAGCATGAGGGCACGGAAGGAGTGCTCAGAGACTTTCAGGTAAAACCCCTTGCCTTCACTTGTGTATACGCCTGCGACGGCGGGGGAGGACGCAGAAATTTGCGAGCTGGCTCTGAGGGTACTTCGGGGACGAGTACTTTGGGTTCCTTCGTTGCGGGCGGGAGTAATGAGGAGGGAACTGGAATTACGGAAGGTTGACGCGTGTGGCGGGGAATGGCCACGCAACGGCGCGCGCGGATCGCGGGGGCCGAAGCCCGACCGGCGTCACATTCCCATTTGGTAGGAACCTTCCGGGAGGCATTGCGCTGCCTGGGGACGCAGGATGGCGTACGGGGAGTTCTCTCTTCTTGAATTCCCGTGGTTCCTGGTGCATGGTGGTTCTGCCATTTCCATCACTCTTGCCATGAGCCATTTGGGGCGTTTTCGGGGTGGGGCGGCGCTGGCGCTGCTCGCGGTTGTGTGCTGCGCGGCGATCCGGTCCGATACGCGGGCGCGGCGCGTTTCGCGCATGGATGCGCTGCCGCGGGTGACGCTGTGGGCGTGGGAGCGGCCGGAGGATCTGCGCGGAATCGATGCGGGGAAGGTGGCGATTGCGTATCTGGACCGGACGCTGACGATTGGGCTGGTCGTAACGGATGAGGCTCGGCGGGATCCGGTGATTTTTGCGGCTGGGGCGACGCGGATCGCGGTGGTGCGAATCGAGACAGAGCGCGGCGCGGTGCTGAACGCCTTCAACCGGGATGCGGCGGTGGCGGCGATTCTAAAGAGCGCGCGGGCACCGGGGATTGCGGCGCTGCAGATCGACTTCGACGCCACGCGGAGCCAGCGGCCCTTCTATCGGAGCTTGCTGGAGGAGCTGCGGGCGAAGATGCCGGGAGAGCTGCCGCTGTCGATCACGGCTCTGGCGTCGTGGTGCTCGTGGGACCGGTGGCTGCGGGAGGTTCCGGTGGATGAGGCGGTGCCGATGATGTTCCGGATGGAGCCGGATCATCGGAAGGCGGCGCCGGACATTTCGGATTTTCAGATTCGCGAGCCGGTGTGCGAGGGGGCGTACGGAGTGTCGACGACGGAACCGTGGCCGCGGGATCTTGAGGGGAAGCGGGTGTATGTGTTTTCGGACAACGGCTGGCGGAAGGATTCGCCGGCGAGGGTGGAGCAGGAGCTGCGATGAACGGAAGACGGGCGGGGTGGGCGGTGGTGGCGGCAATGCTGTTCTTCGGGACGGGGGTGGAAGCGTGCGGGCCGGATTTCGAGCCGGATGTTTTCATCCGGGCGAGCGCGCCGGACGATGGGGCGGCGTTTGCGCAGGGGAAGCTGGGGTTGCTGGGTGCGGGATTCGATTCGAACGATTACGCGGTGGCTTACCGGTATCTGAAGGGCGGAAGGCTGTCGGCTGGGGAGCAGAAGGCTTTCCTGGGAATGGGGCCGACGGTGCAGGACTGGAGCCATTTGAGTCCGGACGAGATTGCGCAGGCGCAGAAGGCGCAGGAGCAGGAACAGGCGGAAGGGAGCGCGTCAGGACAGTGGCTGGGGATGCGCCAGAAATATGTAACCGCGGCGGCTCCGAATGCGCAGCACCTGGTTCCGCCGGGCGAGGCGGTGGAGTATGCGCCGGGGTATCTCGATTGTCCGGATGCCGCGTTTCGCATGGCGACGATGACGCTGACGAATCGGGCGGGCGCATGGGGCGGGCAGAGCCCGTGGCTGATGGACTGGGTCCGTGGACAGGATGCGGTGTTTGCCAACTGCGGAAATGGGCAGGTGGATCCGTTTCCCTCAGCGAATGCCCCGAAGCCGGCGCCGCCGACTGCAGTGCTGCCGGGCGCGGCTCCGGGGAATGC
>JBAUGH010000115.1:0-4184 GCA_049679565.1 Acidobacteriaceae bacterium | reverse complement strand
GCCTTGGCCTGCTGCGGACTGAGGTACACGCCGGCGAGGTTGCTGACGGTAACGGCTTCGGGGGTTTCCTGATGAACGCGGCCGAAGACAAGCAGGAAGTCCCAGACGGAGACGCGCACCTGAACGGAGTTGGAGTAGAGGTCGCGGTAGTCGGGGGCCTGGGTGAGTTGGATTTTGGGTTGCGCGGGATTCATGGTCCCTTCAAGGGTACCGCATTGAGGAGCGCGGTTCGTCGTTTCTGCGAGCCTACGGAGGTTCGGTGAGAACTGGTGCGAAAGGGGGGACTCGAACTTGAGCCGATTTGCGGGCGCCCGAGCCCGCAGGCGAAATCCCGAGCCAAGCGAGGGACCTCGGATGCATCGGGGGTATCGATGAGAACTGGTGCGAAAGGTGGGACTTGAACCCACATCCTCTTGCGAGGGCCAGATCCTAAGTCTGGTGCGTATGCCAATTCCGCCACTTTCGCACGGGCCCACTGGGGCCATTCTAGCGTGGAAATGGCGGCGGCGAGCGCAGAGCCGATGAGAAGGCGGCCGGGGGATTCGCGTTGCGGCCAGGGGGCGGCGGAGGTGCGCCGTTCTCAGGTGGAGAGGGTCGTATGGGTGCTCAGGCCGGCGACGGTCATGCGGGATTCCAGGCGAGCAAGATTGCGCTGGATGATCCGATTCTGCTCGGGGCCCGGGCGCACGCTGGGGAGGAAGCGGAGGACGGTCTGGTGGGCATGGGCCGCGCGGGCGTGCGCGTGCTGCGTCCGCTCAGGCGCGATGGATACCGTGGCGAAGTCCATGAAGGTGAGCGCGAGTTCGAGCTCGCGCAGCAGAAACTCGGTTCCGCAGGCGTTGAAATCGGATGGGGCAGCGGATGATTCGGGCATTTTCGTCGACTCAGTGGACCGATCGCGCTGAGGAAGTCTGACCTGGATTGGGCGGGATGCGCAGAAGACGGCGCGCAGACTGCCGACGCAGAAAGGTACCCGGCAGCCGAGAGAGCTCAGGCAGCCGGCGTAATCAGCAGTGCCTCGATGGCCGGAGGCGGCGGCGGTTCGGGGGGAGCCGAAGGAACGTAGCGGCCGTTCGCGATCTCCGCAAACACCTTATTCGCGGTGTCTTCGGTGCGGGTGGAATCGATGTGCAGGGTTCGCACGGCTCGCATGACGACAGTGGCGAGCAGAAAACGGTTCTCGATCTGAATCCCGGCGGAATACACCAGATTGGATCGCATCGTAGCCCTCTTTTCCCGGTTATGGCGCGTTTGCTGCTAAAGCCGGGCCGACGCAGGAACCAGGAGCGGGTCTGCGCGCCGGATGCGCTCCTGCCGCGGAGTTGTTGGGAAGCGGCAGAGCTATCGGACCTCGTCATCGAGGGCTGGCCAGAAACTGCAGATCGATCCGAAACGGGTTCGATCTCTCTTCAGAATACCCTGTTTACGCGCGGGAGCCCGTACTTTCTTTGTAGCGGGCGGTACGGAAGGGCTCTAAAGTGCAGGGGATATGCTTCAAAAGTGCCAGGGGAGGAATTGGGTAACCAACCGAGGAAGATGGTATGCTGTGAGCAGATCGTCGAATCCTACCTGGTGTTCTTGCCTGTTCTGCACTGTCGCGACTCGCAAAAAATTCCACATTAGAGTTCAGCGATACATCAACAACAAGGAAAAAGTGCATATATGGAACAGGGAACAGTGAAATGGTTTAACGACGCGAAGGGCTTTGGATTTCTGAGCCGGCCGAATGGCGAGGACGTTTTCGTCCACTTCTCGGCGATTCAGAGCAACGGCTTCCGCTCGCTGCAGGAAGGCCAGGCGGTCCAGTTCAACGTGGTGAAGGGACCGAAGGGCTGGCAGGCGGAAAACGTTCAGGCCCTTTAAGATCTGAGACAGCGAAACGGGAAGGATCGGGACCCGAGGTCCCTGGATTCTTCCCGTTTTTTGTTTTTGCGGCAGCTTCCCTTCCCGAGGGCGCTGTCCGCCGCGACTCCGGCTGTCAGCTTCCGGCTCCCGCGTTTTGCTCGGTGATCCGCTGGAAGTGGTACCCCATGACGGCCATGGTCATGGCGGCGCCAAAGGAGCGGCGATAGCGGGTGGCGGCCAACAGCAGGAACTTCCAGTAGCTGAGGCGAGCCCGATCGAGCACTCCCTGGCGCACGATGGAGAGAACCAGCGCGCGCAGGTTGGCGAAGCTGATGTTGGCCTGATACTGCGGACGGCAGCGATGCAGGTACCCCCGCACCCGCTCGTAGTACGCTTCGCGGCTGTAGATACGCTGGAGCACCGAGCGGTAGCCTTCGACGAGCCGGTTGGGATTCATGCGGGGCTGGAAGTTAAGTTCGCAGCCGGTGTTGTTGCCATCCCCGGAGTGGAGGATGCGGCCCTCGCGGGTCAGACGGCGATGGAGCTGGGTCCCGGGCATGGCCTGGAGAAGCCCGACCATGGCGATGGGGATGGCGCTCTTCTGAATGAAATCCACCAGCCGGTCGAAGATGTCCTCGCGGTCGGTATCGAAGCCGAGGATAAACCCGCCCATGACCTCGATGCCGTATTGCTGGATGAGCGCGACACTCTGGAGCAGGTCGCGGCGCGTGTTCTGGAGCTTGTTGGTGGCAGCGAGGCTGGACTCATCCGGCGTTTCGATGCCGAGGAAGACCGAGGCGAAGCCGGCGTCCTTCATGGCCTGGAGAAGTTCACGATCGTCCGACAGATTCAGCGAGGCTTCGGTGATGAGGCGGAAGGGATAGCGGCGTTCGCGCTGCCACTCGGCCAGCGACTTCAGCAATTCCTTCACGCGAACCTTGTTGCCGATGAAGTTATCGTCGACGACAAAGACGGAACCGCGCCAGCCGGCGGCGTAGAGCTGGTTGAATTCAGCCAGAACCTGGACGGCGGGTTTGGTGCGCGGCCGCCGCCCGTAAATCTCGATGATGTCGCAGAACTCGCAGTTGAAAGGGCAGCCGCGCGAGTATTGCACGGTCATGGTGCTGTAGCGCTTCATGCGGATGAGACTGAAGTCGGGCATGGGGCTGCGATCGAGCGAGGGGCGCTCGGCGGCCTGATAGACGGCGCCGGCGTTTCCAGCTTCGAGATCGCGAGCGAGATCGGCGACAATGTCTTCCGCTTCGCCGATGACGATGTGGTCCGCCTCCAGCTCGGCGGCGGAGAGACTGCTGGCGATGGGACCGCCGACGACCGTCCGGACGCCGCGCTCGCGGCAGCGGCGCACGATCGAGACCAGATGCTCCTGCTGGACGTGCATGCCGCTGATCAGAACCACATCGGCCCAGGCCAGATCAGCATCGCGCAGGCGCTCGACGTTGGTATCGACCAGGCGTTTGCTCCAGGAAGCGGGCAGCAGCGCAGCGACGGTCATCAGGCCAAGCGGCGGCTGAGCCGCGCGCTTTCCCTGGAAGGAAAGCGCATAGCGGAAGCTCCAGTACGTGTCGGGGAATCGCGGATAGACGAGCAGAGCGTTCATGGGACCTCGGCGAGCGCACCGGCGAGAGCATGAACGCAGAAGGCGTGCTCGCTTCCAGTGTGGTCCTTCGCGAACGGCGAGTGGGATGGGGATACAAAACAATTACAAAGGCTCCTCGTGAAGAGGAGCCTAAAGTAATGCGCCACGATTTTTTGATTGAAAAACTGAGTCGATCGGCGCAGCGCTGTCTACCAGCGCGATCCGCCGCGACCGCCGCCGCCACCACCGCCGGAGCGGCGATTGCCATCGCGGCCGTCACCACCACCGGGACGCCCGCCACCGTAGCCTCCGCCGCCGAAGCCGGAGGTCTTGGGGCGGGCTTCGTTGACGACCAGGGCGCGCCCGCCGACCTGCGAGCCGTTGAGAGCGGCAATCGCCGATTCGGCTTCGCTGTCGCTGGTCATTTCGATAAAGCCGAAGCCGCGCGAACGTCCGGTGTCGCGATCGGTCGCCACCTTGGCGCTTTCGACAGCGCCGTGCGGTTCGAACAGCTGGCGCAACTCATCCTCGGTTGCGTCGAAGGAGAGATTTCCCACATAGAGCTTCTTCATTGGAGTTCCCTTTCGGTTGAGGCTGTTTCGGCGGCAGCCAGCGTGGTGTCAGAGTGCGGCTCGGAGTGGGATGCGATTTCCGTGTTCGAACCGGGCTCGCCGGATTCCGAACCCGGCGGAGATTCCCGCTTTTCCAGCTTGCGCTGGAGTTTGCGTTCCATTTTTGCCTG
>JBAUGH010000114.1:0-2992 GCA_049679565.1 Acidobacteriaceae bacterium | reverse complement strand
TGCCGTCGTGGCCATCGACCTCGGCGCCGAGAGTTGCCGTGTCTCCCTGCTCCGCTGGCCTTCGGAAGACACCTCCGCCATCGCCACGCCCGCCATCACCATGGTCCGCCGCTTCGCCAACGCCCCCTGGGTTCCCGATCAGCAACAGGGCCGCGCCGGCTTTCACTGGAACCTCGATCGCATCTGCGAGGAAATCGAAGCCGCGCTCCACACCTGTGCCCGCCTTGCCCCCGAGGGCGTCGCCTCCATCGGCGTTACCGGCTGGGCCGTCGACTACGTCCGCCTGGCTCCCGCCGAATCCGACGCTTCAGGCAAGCCCCTCGCCCCGCCCTTCTGCTATCGCGACCCGCGCACCAACGCCGCTTTCGAGCAGGTCCACAAAATCCTGCCGCCCGAGCGGCTCTACGCAATCACCGGCGTCCAGATCCAGCCCATCAACACCCTCTACCAGCTCTACGCCGACAAGCTTGCCGCCGCTCCGCCCGCTCCCTGGGTCAACCTTCCCGAATACATCCTCCACTGGCTCGGCGCGCCTCGCGTCGCGGAATACACCAACGCCACCCACACCGCGCTCGTTTCCCCCGAAACCCGAGACTGGTCGCTCGCGATCTTCTCCGCCCTCGGCCTCGATCGCTCCCTCGCCCCCAAAATCGTTCCTCCCGGCTCCGCTCTCGGCCCTCTGCGCGCCGATCTCCGCTCTCTCCCCGCCTTCGCCCGCACCCAGCTCATCGCGCCCGCCTGCCACGACACCGCTTCCGCCATCGCCGGCATACCCGCGGGCGGGCCTTCGGACCGCGGGGGCAACTGGGCCTACATCAGCTCCGGTACCTGGTCTCTGGTTGGCATGGTCCTCTCCGAAACCCATCGCACGCCCGAGGCCGGCCGCCTCGGCTTCACCAACCTCGGTGCCGCCGACGGCGGCATCCTCTTCCACCGCGGCCTCCCTGGCATGTGGCTCCTCCGCCAGTGCCTGAACAGCTGGGAAGGAGACCGCGGCTGGAGTTTCACCGAGCTCATCGCCGAAGCGCGCTCGTTGCCTCCCTCGCGCAATCTGCTCGACCTCGACGATCCCGCCTTCGTTCCCCCCGGCAACATGCCCGCCCGCATCAATGCGCAGCGCGTTCGTCAGGGCGCAACCCCGCTTTCCGAGGATTGCGACGCCGCCCCGCTCTTCGCCAACCTGATCTTCCGCTCGCTCGCTGCCCGCTATGGCTCTCTGCTGGCCGACATCACCCGCATCGCCGGCCGCCGGCCGGATCGCATCTGCGTCGTCGGCGGCGGCAGCCGCAATGAGCTCCTCAACGAGCTCACTGCCGCCGCCACCGGCCTGCCCGTCGAGCGCTGCTCCGTCGAAAGCTCCACCCTCGGCAACTTCGCCGTCCAGCTCGCCCGCCTGAATCCGCCAGGTCAGTCACAGAACACCGACGGCGTCTCTGCCGACTCCATCGCCCACCACGCGCGCCTGCTCGCCGCCGCCCGCTTCAGCGACTGACGCACACCTGCGCCTACGGCGCCGCAGGCGAATTCGACAGCGTCGGCAGCTGATGCTCCTCGTTCAGATCGTGCACATGCACGAATCCCCAGATCGCGAACGCCGCGACTCCGCCGATCCCGGCCAGCATGAAGATCGTCCTCCCGTGCATCCCGCCACGCGGAAAATCCGCCACGTCGAGGTACTTCACCACCACCGGCGTCGAGTCGTCCTTCACCCGCAGCGAAAAAGAATCCGCGCCGATTGCCGTGATCGTTCCGGTCAGAATCACCCCGGTCCGTTCCTCAACGTTGATGCTGCGACCCACCCCGCGTTTCACGATGCGCTCGTGCACCGCGCCCGGCTCGAGCGGCCTCGCATCCGCGAAAACCGAAGGGGGAATCGCCACGAGGGCGATCAAAAGAGATGCGATGGCAGCGGAAAACCGGCGAATTCGCGTCCCGGCAGACAAGCCATTCATCAAAGGTCCCATGCGCTTACCTCAGCGCGGAACTGAAAGCCACTCAGTTCCTTCGTGCTGCCCAGGAAGACGCATCATCGCAAAAGATAGTTTCGCTCCTCCGCCCTCTTGCTTTTCACCGGCCTTCATGCAGAGAACCGGGACCTCGAACTCCCCTCCCTGAAACTCCGCGCCCCCCGCCCTTCGGTTACCATCGCGAGCTGCTCTCCCTGTTATCTTTTTGCTTGAACTCCTCCGGGCTGGGGATATAGTTGATGGTCAACAACAGAAGATCGCTTCACAGAAATCTTCCATCCCCCGCCGTTGTCGCCTTCAGACCCGAGGGTCCTGCTCGAAACTTCCGAACCCGCTTCCGCCGGAGCCTCCATGGGCTGCGTTTGTATGTACTCGATCGATCCGCTTCGCGATCCGCGTTGGCAGGAGTTGCTTCTTCGCCACCCTTCGGCCTCCCTCTTCCATACCGCCAGCTGGCTCGGCGCCCTGCAACAAGCCCACGGTTACCGGCCCACCGCCTTCACCACCTCCCCGCCCGGCTCTCCTCTTTCCAATGGCGTTCCCTTTTGCGACGTCAATTCCTGGCTGACGGGCCGCCGTCTCGTTTCCCTCCCCTTTTCCGATCACTGTGAGCCGCTGCTCGACGACGATTGCGCCGCCCGCGATCACTTTGCCGGCATCTGGGACAACCCCCATGGAAAAGACACCCGGTATCTGGAGATCCGGCCCGTCGCCTTTCAGCCGCCTGGCGTCACCGTCCTCGCCAGAGAAAACGCCTACCTGCTCCATCGCCTCGATTTGCGCCCCGACCTCGACACCCTGCACAGCCGCTTTCACAAGAGTTCCGTGCAGCAGGTCCTCCGCCGCGCACAGAAGAAGGCTCTGCTCGTGACCGAAGGCGCCTCCCCCCAACTGCTGCGTGACTTCTATGACCTCCTCACCCTGACCCGCAAGCGCCACGGCATTCCCCCCCAGCCACTCCGCTGGTTCCGCGCCCTGATCTCCGCCTTCGGTCCCAATCTCAAAATTCGCATGGCCTCCAAAGA
>JBAUGH010000113.1:0-19645 GCA_049679565.1 Acidobacteriaceae bacterium | reverse complement strand
CCATTTCGCCGCCTCGCCGTAGGTCTTGCCGCTGGAGCGGTCGCTGGCCGCCAGCCATCCCACCTCAAACCAGGGATGGTTCTCCAGAAGCTGGATGAACCGCTGTCCGACCATGCCGGTGGCGCCTAAAATACCGATTTTTTGCCGCATACTCCGTCCCGTTGGGAGGCAGCACCGGTCCGCTACTCGCCGGCCCGGCCTGCTGGATACTATGAGGCTAGTGTAAATGCTCCTCTTCGCAGTTCTCTCCCACGAAAGCCGGAGAGCACCACGAGCGTCACGCCTCGGCCGGGTTAGGGATGAATCCGTGGGCGCGGTGCGATCATCCCTGCTGGAGAGGTTTTGCGCGTGTCAGATTATTTGCCACTGTCCGTCGTTCGAGCGCCCGACTTCGATCCGGGCACGGCGCAGACGCCCGGGTCGATGCGTCTGGCAGCCATCAGCCGCAGCCACAGCATCGAAACCGGGCTGTGGGGCGGAACCTTCCTGGTCGAAGGCGGGGCGAGCACCGGCATTCATCATCACGGCGAGCAGGAAACGGTGGTTTACGTTCTCGAAGGCGAGTCTCTGATTCGTTGGGGAGAACACGGCGAATCGGAGGCTACGGTCCGCGCCGGCGACTTCCTGCACGTGCCGGCATGGACGCCGCACAGGGAAATCAATCTTTCACCGGACAAGCCGTTTCGCTGGATCGTCGTCCGCAGCACGCCGGAGCCCATCGTTGTGAATCTTCCCGACAACTTCTGGGGCTGAAGAGCGGCTCGTCAGGGCTGTGTCGTGCCTGGGCCGTTGCCGTAGGTGAAGTCCTGGGTGGCGGTCTGCTTCGCGCCTACGGTCACGGTCGCGATTTTCTGCCCCAGCTGCTCCTGGTCAGCAACCACGGTATAGGTGCCCGGCGGCAATCCTTTAATCACGTATCGCCCGGACGCATCCGAGACCGCAAAGAAGGGGTTCGATGCGACGTTGATGTATCCCTGCATCCAGGGGTGCATGTTGCAGCGCATCGGAATCATCAGCTCCGGCGCGGGAAAGATCGCTTCGTCCTGCGGCTGGTTGGCGGAACCGGCGGGCGCCTGCGACAGGTTGACGGCGTGGTTGGCAGGATTCGTGGGCTCGATATTGATGTTGTGCATCGTCGGATCGCTGTTGGTGAAGCGGACCGGCTGTCCGGCCATCACCCCAACCACATGCGGAACGTAGCGGCAGTTCTTCTGGTCCACGTCCACCGGCTGGGAGGGCGCGGCATAGACATTGTTGCCGAGGCCGTCCTTGACGTAGATAAAAACGTTCGCGAACCCGCCGTGGTTGACGACGTACTGCTGGCTGTAATTCGCCGGGCCGAGCCCGCAGGCCGGGTCCTGCGACATATCGATCAGGATGGGTTTGGGCGGCGTCTTCGCGTAGTGAACCGTTCCCTCAATGGTGCCGGCGTTCGCCCAGTCGATGGTGGTGAAGTTCGGCTTCGGAGCGCTTTCCCCTGTCCGGGCCTGTTTTTTGCATCCACCCACGGTCGCCATGAGTACGCAGGCCGCTGCCGTCACGATCCTCTGTCCGCATTTCATCCTTGAGCTTCTCCTCAGCGTGAATTGGACGCGTCGTTCTAACCCAGCTCCGCAAGGACCGCGTCGGCAAACGCCTGCGTTCCGGCCGTGCCGCCCACGTCGCGTGTCAGGCTCTTCCTGGCGGTATACACCTTTTCGAGCGCCGCCTGCACCCGATCTGCCGCGCCGGCTTCGTCGATGTGCCGCAGCATCAGGACCGCCGACTGCAGCAACGCGGTGGGATTGGCGATGTCCTTCCCGGCAATATCGGGCGCCGAACCGTGCACGGCTTCGAAGATGGCCGCCTCTGCTCCCAGATTGGCTCCGGGAACCAGGCCGAGTCCGCCGACGAAGGCCGCGCACAAGTCGCTTACGATGTCGCCGTAGAGATTCTCCAGCAGCAGGGTATCGTACTGATAGGGATTCATCACCAGCTGCATGCAGGTGTTGTCGATGATGTGCTCGCCATAGGTGATGTCCGGGTAGCCCTTCGCCACATCGCGGGCGCAGCGCAGGAACAGGCCGTCCGACATCTTCATGATGTTGGCCTTGTGGATGGCGTGGATGCGCCGCCGGCCATGTTTCGCCGCGTACTCAAAGGCAAATTTCGCGATCCGGGTCGAAGCTTTCTCGGTGATCACCTTCAGCGACTCGATCACCCCCGGCACCACTTCATGTTCGAGGCCCACATACAGACCTTCGGTGTTCTCGCGGATGATGAGCAGATCGACGTCGGGATAGCGGGTCTCCAGCCCGGGCAGGTTTTTGATCGGCCGGAAGTTCGCGTACAGCTCGAACTTCTTCCGCAGGGTCACGTTGATGGACGGGAATCCGCCGCCCACCGGCGTGGTAACCGGACCTTTCAGTCCCACGCGGTTGCGCTCGATCGAAGCCACCAGCTCCTTCGGAATGTACTCGCCGTGCTTCTCGAAAGCGCCGGCTCCGGCGGCGAACCGCTCCCACGCGAAGCGCACGCCGGTGGCTTCGAGAATGCGGACCACCGCATCGGCGACTTCGGGACCGATCCCGTCGCCGGGAATCAACGTAATGGTGTGTGTCTTTCCCACGTCTCTCCTCAAAGGCTGATTTCCTGTGGGCCCACGGCTGGCTTTTCGCTGGTTTTCCGGCCTGCCCCCGGCTAGCTTTTCGCCCGCTTGGGGTGCTTCTCGCTGTGCTGGGTCAGCAGTTGCTCCAGCTCTTCCTTGAACTCGCGCACATCCTTGAAATCCCGGTATACGCTGGCGAAGCGGATGTAGGCGACGGTATCCAGGGCCCGCAGGCGCGCCATGATCAGTTCGCCGATTTCGGTTGTGGTTCGTTCGCGCTCCGTCGATTCGGTTACGAAGGTCTCAATCTCATCCACCAGCTGTTCCATCTTGCTTGCGGAAATCGGCCGCTTCTCGCACGCGTGCAGCAGCCCGCTGAGGACTTTCTGGCGCTCGAATTTCTCCCGGCGGCCGTCCTTCTTCACCACCATGTAGGGGATTTCGTCGATGCGTTCGTAGGTGGTGAAGCGGCGGTTACAGCGCTCGCATTCGCGCCGCCTGCGGATGGAGTCCGCCTCCCGGCTCTCCCGGGAATCGATCACGCGATCCTGCGCAAAGCCGCAGTATGGACATTTCATCGTCTTATCCGATTCTAGCAGCGGATTCGGCCGCGGCATGCTGCCGCCCCGGCCGCCCAATCGCCAATTGCCAGCACACCTCAGGAGCGCTATTGTGGAGTCCGGCGCATCTTAACCCGGCATGAGCAAAGACAGGAAACCACCGACCCGCTCCATCGCGAAAGGCTTTCTCGCCGGCCTCATTGGCGGGGTAGTCGGGGCGGGGGCCAAGATGATCGCGGAACAGCTCTTCCCGCCGCGCATCGAAGGCCAGACGCCGCCGCCGGTCGTCCTCGCGGAACAGGTGGCGGGCCGGCATCTCCCGGAAGACCAGCGCCGGCTGGCGATGCAGGGCATCCACTTTCTGTTTGGAGCCATCGCGGGCGGTGTGTACGGCGCGGCGGTCGAGATGGAGCCATCTCTCGGCGCATGGCGGGGAGCCGCTTTCGGTATCACGCTCAATCGCCTGACCCACGAAACGGTTCTGCCGAAGCTCGGCCTCGCTGCTCCTGCGGGGCGGCAGCCTACCCAGGAGCGCATCAGCGAATGGGTCACGCACGCTGCTTATGGCGTGGCCACCGACACGGTGCGCCGCGCGGTGCGCCGCTCTCTCTGAAAAATTCTTGGCCGCGCAGCGGGGATTGCGCTCTCCGACGTGCCGGTTCAGGCCCTCGGTTCAGATGTGCGGGGTCGACGCCGGGCCGGCGTGCGCCAGCTCTTCCCCGGCATGTTCGCTTTCTACCGCGACCCGGATCAGCGAGATGCGCTCGAAGCGCGCCCAGACCAATCCCACCGGCACGATGCCGAGGAAGGTGACCAGCAGTAGCGTGGCGGCGCAGCCCATCGCCGGCTCCGGAGCAACGCCAAAGAATCCGGAAATAGCAGCCGCCACCAGTCCGATCTGGGTGAACCACCCCAGCACAGGGAGTTGAATGGTGCTGGCCGCCCCGCTGAAGACCATCATCAGAACGCTTTTTCCGGGCGTAATCGTCGCCAGTTGGGGGCTGGCCACAAAGGCCCGCATCGTTTCCATGTAAGCCAGGGTAATGAGCAGCCACATGCCCAGGGACAGGGACAGGACCACGGCGAAATCGGAAAAGGACCGCATTGTGTCCAGGCCGCGGTGAAAGCTGTTGACCTTTTCCTCGACCGCGGCGCCGAAACGCCGCGAAACCATGTTGCCGGCCCGGCCGAGCAGAGATGCGACGGTCTGACCCGCCAGCCGCACAGCCACCAGAAACAGCGCCCCGGCCACCGTCATGGCCAGGCCCCACAACCCGGCCCGCCGCACCACCTCAGGGTGAGGCACCGCACCGACCGGGGCGAGGAGGATCACGGATGAAGCGATCAGGGCCATCGACCCGGCGTCAAAGAGCCGCTCGACAACATACGCGCCGATCTGCGATCCCAGGGGCAGGTTCACTTTCCGCGCCACCAGGTACGGCCGCACCAGATCGGCCACGCGGCCGATGAGCGCTACGGCGGTAAAGCCGATCACCTGCGTCCCGACCAGATGCAGAATCGACATTCGTTTCTGATGGCGGATCAACCACACCCATCGCGCTCCGCGCAAAACGTAGCCGAAGTAAATGCAGCCGAGGGCGAGGGCGATCCGGCCCCAGTCGGCCGCCCGCAACTGCTCGACAAACACCCGCCAGTTGAAGTGGATCCGCCCATGGACGTACCAGACCAGCGCAGCCGCCAGCAGCACCACGACGATAAGCACAATGCGGTTTCGGGTCGATTTCAAATGGAGGCTCCCGTGCGGAGAAATGCGGAGGTCAGCGCGCCGGCTGCTGCGCCAGAGAAGAGCGCAGTTCCGCCCGGCGGCGCAGTTCGTAGCGGCGATTGTACTCGTGGATGACGCGGGCCACGTAAGCCTGCGTCTCGGCATAGGGCGGGATCCCATGCCAGCGGTCCACCGCCGCCGGTCCGGCGTTGTAGGCAGCCAGGGCCAGGGGCAGATTGTCGTCGTAACGCTGCAGCAGCGAGTTGAGGTATTCCGTGCCGCCCTGGATGTTCTGCTGCGGTGCAAAGCTGTTGGCCACGCCGAGATCGGTCGCCGTCTTCGGCATCAGCTGCATGAGACCCTGCGCCCCGGCCCGGCTCACCGCATGCACCTGGCCTGCGCTCTCCTGGCGGATGACGCTGGCCAGCAGGTCCACATCCAGATCGTATCGGGATCCGGCCGCGGCCAGCATCGGCTTCATCTCTGCGTCCGACAGCTTCGCCGGAGCGGGCAGGTTCGCCGGAGCCGCCGTGGTGGACGCCGAGGTCCTGGCCGCGGGGCTTTTCGGCAGGATCACGGGCACGCTCGACGCAATCTCCGACGCGTTCACTTCCAGAAAACTGGTGCCCGCGGCGTCCATATACAGCCGCACCTTGCCGCCGGCCGCGACCTGGTGATCGCAGACCAAATCGAATCCGTTGCGGAGCGTAACGTAGTCGGCGGCGCGCGCAGTCCCGCCCAGGCCGGCCAGCGCCAGCCCGACACACCAGAATCTGCAGGAGACAGGCGGCATTTTCCCTACTCTACCATTCCAGAGACGCATCATCGTCCGGCAACGCTCGTGGCGGGTGGCACGGAAGTTGCAGGCCCGGAGGCGTTTGCCGGTTAAGCGCCGTTCTCCACGAATGCCGGCTCGGGGCGCCCGGCCAACAGCGTTTCCAGCACTTGCGCCACGCCATCCTCGTCGTTCCCGGCGGCGATCTCCCAGCCGCGTTCCTGGGCCTGCTTCACCAGGTCCGGAGCTCCGTTGGCCATCACCACGGCACGTCCTGCAAATTCGAGCATCGCAGCGTCGTTCCAGTTGTCCCCGATCGCCAAAATCTCCGCCGCCGCGATGCCCTGCTGGTCCGCCAGCCGCCGCAAGGCCGCGCCCTTGGAGCATCCCGGGGGCAGGATGTCGAGGATCGTCAGGTCGCGCGCCGGGTATTCGGTCCGATGCATCTCGACCCGGGGCGCCAGTTCGCTGCTGCGCAGCCACTCCTCCGCCCGGCGCATCTCGGCTACGCCGCCGCACACCATTCCCTGCACCGGCTGTTCGCCCTCGTCGAAGGCGCGCTCCAGCGGCCGCACCTCGCGGATCCACGGACGATTCGCCTCCACCCAGAGGCGAACGCGCTGGTGCAGCGCCTCCAGCGACTCGACCACGAGCGCTCCCGGCCCCTCGCGGTCGAAGGTAAAGACCATCGTTCCGAACGGACGCAGGGCCGGCACCAGCGCGCGCGCCGTTTCCGCGGGCAGCAGGAACCGGTCGATCGAAGTTCCACCCAGGGTTCGCGTCACCGATCCGTTCGAGCTGATGATCAGCGACTCCGGCTTCAGCCCCAGCGGCGCCAGCAGCGGGGCTGCATAGGCCTGCCGGCGTCCGGTCGCGATCACGATTTCGAGACCGGCCGCTTCCGCTGCGCGCACTGCGCGGACATTGCGCTGGCTCACCGCGGCGCCCGCCGAAGGCAGCAGCGTGCCGTCGATATCGATCACCACCATGCGAATCGCCGTCACCATTTTTCCGCGCATCTCAGCGCCGCTCGCGAAAGAAGTCGCGCAGCAGCGTCCCGCATTCTTCCTCGAGAACGCCCGAGGTCACGCTCATCCGGTGATTGAGCTGCGCATGGTTCACGACGCTGAGCACCGATCCCGCGGCGCCCGCCTTAGGATCTGCCGCGCCATACACCAGCCGCGCCAGCCGCGCGTGGACCATCGCACCCGCACACATCGCGCACGGCTCGAGGGTCACGTACAGCTCGTAGTCCACGAGCCGGTAGTTGCCGATCGCCTGAGCGGCCGCGCGCATCGCGACGATCTCTGCGTGCGCGGTGGGATCCACGTCGCGGAGCAGGCGGTTCTGCCCGCGCCCGACAATGTGCCCGTTCAGCGCAACCACCGCGCCAATCGGGACCTCGCCGGCTTCTCTGGCCGCACAGGCCTGCTCGAGTGCGGCGCGCATCAGAACGGCATCCGACTCCGACCCGCCGTGCTGGACGCGGCCATCGGCGCCGGAGAGATTTTCTCCCATGGAGTCGATTCTACGAAGCGGCGTATCCGCCTGCGGAGACGCCGGCTCTTCAGGCGCTTCGACCCAGCGCCGAAAGACCCCGATGATCTGCTCCAGCCGGCGGGGATCCCCCGCGCCTTCGAAGCGCTCCGGCGAGATGGTGCAGTCGATCCACTCGCCTCCGCTGCTGTCGAAATTCAGCCGCTGCGAGGAGGTGTTCTCCGCCGACGTACCTTCGAGGCGGATGGTCAGCCGCCACCCCTGGCGAGGCAGGCTTTCCAGCTGAATTCCGTGATTATGTTCCCACGCGCCGTCGCACTGGTTTTGATACCAGCTCTCCAGCCACTCCAGATTGTCGGGTATCAACGCTGCACAGCACCCTTCGGTTGCTGTTGCGTCATACAGTGCAGCGCGCCCAGCCCCCAGATCAAATCTCCGCAATAGATGCCCACGATCTCGCGCGTGGGAAAAACCTCGGCGAGCACATTGAGCGCCTGGCGATCGGCGGAACGATTCAAGGTTGGCACGAGCACCAGATCGTTGGCAATGTAAAAGTTCGCGTAGCTGGCCGGCAGCCGCTGCCTCGCGAAGATGACCGGCGGGGGCATGGGCAGCTCGACAATCTCGAAGCTGCCTCCGTCGCGATTCCGCGCCGTCTTCAGGCGGGCGAGATTCTCCTCGAGCGGCAGGTGATTCTCATCCTCGCGATTGGGCTCGACAACGGTCACGATGGTGTTCGGCCCGACAAAGCGGGTGATGTCGTCCACATGCCCGTGGGTATCGTCGCCCGCGATTCCGCGGTTCATCCACAGCACCTGCTCGATGCCCAGATAGTCCCGGAACAGCTGCTCCAGTTGCTCGCGGCTCACGCCGGGATTCCGCTGCTGCACCTCGCTCAGCAGGCATTCCTCGGTCGTGATCATCGTGCCCTGGCCATTCACATCGATCGATCCGCCTTCCAGCACGATCCGCTGCGGCCCGTCGACTGTCTCGATCGCCGGCATCCACTGCGGCAAATTGAGTAATTCCGCCACGCGCCCGGGAATCTCATCGTCCAGATGCCAGTCCGGATACTTCGCCCAGGCGTTGAATTTCCAGTTTGTAATCGCTACGGTATCTTTTTCAGAATCGGCCACGTCGCGCCGCACGAAGATCGGCCCCGCATCACGCGTCCACACCCGGTCCGTCGGCCAGCGATGGAACTGCACCCGGCTCAGATTTGCTCCTGTCCGTTTCAAAACGCCGTGGGCCCGTTTTTCCGCGGCCGCATCGTCCACCAGGATGTGGACATCCTCGACGCGGGCCAGATGACCGACAATTTCCGCGTAGACCCACGGGATTGGCTGGAACTTTCCCGGCCAGTCTTCTGGATTATGCGGCCACGCGATCCAGGTGGCTTCGTGGGGCTCCCACTCCGCCGGCATCCGATAGCCGAGTTCACGCGGCGTGCTCGTTGACATAGTCGACATCAGCGCATGAAGAGAAGCGATCGAAGGAGTGTGTAACCAAAAAACAGGCCAAATCCCATCGTAAGAATTCCTAGAACCACCCGCGACCCTCGGCTGGTTTGACTGAATTTCTCGCTTACCCGAAAAAACCTCTTCTTACCAATGAAGAATTGATCCAATGCCAGCGCTTTCGCCGGAGAAGTGATTCGAAGGAGCCCCAAGACGACGAACAGGCCCGACATCAAAAAGCCAAAACCATAAACAAAGATGCCGAAATATCTCATTCGTTCTCGCCGTCCAGAAAGCGGCTGACCACCGGCCCGTATGCGTCAATTCTGCGGTCGCGCAGGAAGGGCCAGTTGCGGCGCGTGTCCTCCAGCCTGGCCAGATCGATTTCACCGATCAGGATTTCCTCCCGGTCGTGCGCCGCCTTCGCCAGGATCCGCCCAAAAGGATCGGCCAGAAACGACCCGCCCCAGAACTCCAGTCCGGGGCCCGCGACGCGGTTGCCGCGGATATTCCCGTGTTCCATGCCGACGCGGTTCACCGCCGCCACGTACACGCCATTCGCGATGGCATGGGCTCGCTGGATGGTCTGCCACGCCTCATACTGCGCCGTGCCGAACTCCTCTTTCTCGTGCGGATGCCAGCCGATTGCGGTCGGGTAAAACAGCACGTTCGCGCCCTGCAGCGCCGTAATCCGTGCGCCTTCGGGATACCACTGGTCCCAGCACACCAGCGTCCCGATTTTCCCCGCCGAGGTATCGAACGCCCGGAATCCCAGGTCGCCCGGGGTGAAGTAGAACTTCTCGTAATACAGCGGATCGTCGGGGATATGCATTTTCCGGTAGAGCCCGGCCACGCTGCCGTCTTTCTCCAGCACCGCCGCGGTGTTGTGATAGAGCCCGGCCGCCCGCCGCTCGAAGAGCGAGGCGACTACCACCACTTTTTCCTCGCGCGCCACGGCGCCGAGCTTCCCGGTGGCGGGGCCGGGGATCGGTTCCGCCAGATCGAACAGCGCGATGTCTTCCCGCTGGCAGAAATACTGGGTCTGGAACAGCTCGGGCAGGCAGATGACCTCGGCTCCGGCGCGCGCCGCCTCGCGGACCCGCTCCGCGGCCTTCTCCAGATTGGCGTCCGGGTCCGGTCCGCAGCTCATCTGGACCAGTCCCACCCGAAATGTGCGCTGTTCTGTCATATCTGTACCGGTAGTGGTTACGAATGGGGGAGAAACAGGCAAAAGGCGCAGGCCCGGCGGCCCACGCCCGGTAAAATCCCGCTTCGGTCTACTCGAAAATCAAAATCGCCGCGGCAATGGTGGTGGTCCACAGCCCGCGCTTGTCGCCGATCGCCGACTGGGTCACGTTGGCGGTGCGGACAATCTTGTTGGAGATGCGGTAAATCTCTTTTTTCTCGTCCCAGCTGGTGTCGGGATCGAATTCCACGTCGAGGGTGGTCGCCAGCATCTCCGCGGCCAGCTCTTCGGCGTACTCGCCGGCCTGCTCTTCGGTCTCGCCGAAGCTGTGATGCTCGCTTAAGTAACCGTAGGTGTTACGATCGCTGGGAATCGCCACCCCGATGCTGGAAGCCACGAGCCGGTGCGGCTCGCGGGTGGAGTTCTCGGCCACTACCGCAAACACCACTTCCCCGGGGCTCAGGTATTTCAGCCCCTCTTTGCGTGGAACCAGCTTGGCCTGCGGTGGAAAAATCGACGACACCCTCACCAGATTCTGCGCGGCTACGCCCGCATCCCGCAGAGCGAGCTCAAAGGAGGTCAGCCGTTCCTTATGCTTGCCTACACCCTTGGTGAAAAACAGCCGCCTCGGGACCATGCTTTTACCCAATTCTCAACTCCTCCGGATGATCTGCCCTGCGGTGGCGCTGCAGCCGCCCCTGCGCCCGGGAAAATCAGTATCCCGATGAAAAATATCACACGTTCCCAGCCATGGGGCGATTCGGAAATGTGAATTTATGCCGTTTTCAATCATACGGCACCGCGGGAGCGCGCGGCGGACGATTCCTGATCGCGTTTGCGCAGCGGCTGGGTGGCAATTTCAAGGAATTCCTGCGCCGCCCGCGAGAGCTGCCGCTCCTTGCGGAAGACCAGCGCCAAATCCCGCGCGAGGCGCACGCCTTCGAGCGAAATCGTATGCAGCGCACCGCTCTCCTCTTCCTTCGCGACATTCGTCCGCGGCAAAAATCCCAGCCCCAGCCCGACGCCGATGTATCGCTTGAGCATCTCGCTCGATTCCACTTCCATGGCAACGCGGGGCACAATCTCGTTGACCCGGAAAAGCTCATCCAGCTGCTCGCGGCGCCGTCCGTGGGCGGGCAGCAGCAGCGGAGAGCGCGCGGCCTCCGCCAGTTTGACGGCCTTCCGCCCGGCCAGAGCGTGCCCGGCCGGCGCCACCAGCGCGAGTTCGTCGCGATGGATCGGTTCGACCGTCAGCCGGCTGTCGCGCACCGGCAGCGAGACCACGCCGAAATCCACTTCGCGGTTGACCACGCTTTCCAGGGTCCGCAGCCGTTCGGCCCGCACCACGCCGAGCATCACCCGCGGATAGAGCCGCCGGAACTGCGCAAACACCTGGGGCAGCACGTAGAGATGAGTGGCCTCGTTGGCGCTGATGGTCAGCTCGCCGCGGGGCGATCGGTCCTGCTCGGCAATGGCCAGCAGAATATGCTTCTGCCGCTCCACGCAGTATTCGGCAAACGGCTCAAAGAGCCGTCCGGCCGCGGTGAAGGTCACCTTGCCGCCGTCGCGGTCGAACAGCCGCGCCCCCACTTCCTGCTCGAGACTGCGGATCTGCGCGGAGACCGCCGGCTGGGTGCGCAGCAGCTTCTGCGCCGCGCGCGAGAAGCTCTTCAGCCGGCTCACTTCAAGAAATGTCCGCAGATTGTCGAAATCCATGGTTGTGGACCAGCATATGCGGCGGCGTCCGACGTCACAAGGCAGGCGCACGCCTCAGGCAATATCGACAGCCTAGTGAGCCGCCATCTCCTCAGCCCGGCGCGGGTTGCGCGGCGGGCGCCGCATGATAAACGGCAGCGGGATGAGCAGGGCGATGATCAGGCTCAGACCCCAGAACGCGTTCTGGTAGCTGAGCATCTGCGCCTGGCGGTTGAGCATCTGCCACGCGTCGCCCACCGCGATTTGCCGAGCCGCCTGCGCGCTCTGCCCCAGCCGGGTCAGCGCATCGGTCACCTTCCCCACAAACTGCGAATACTGCACGCTGCCCGGCACCACGTGCGCGCTCAGGCTGGCAATGTGGGTCTGCTGGGTGCGTTCGAGAAAGGTGGTGAGCAACGCCGTCCCCACCGACCCGCCGATATTGCGGGCGAAGTTCGAAAAACTCGAAATCTGATTGTTCTTGTTCCGCGGCACGCCCAGATAATTCAGGGTGCTGATGGGAATAAACACGAACGACAGCCCCATCACCTGGTAGGCGCGCCACATGGTGATCTGTCCGAAGGAAACGCCCAGATCCAGGCGGGTAAGGTTAAACAGTCCGGCGGCGGTGATGGCATAGCCGATGGCCACCAGCAGGCGGGGATCGAGCTTGTTCGAGCTCACCAGGCGTCCCGCAATCGGCATGGTCAGCATCAGCACCAGCGCGCCCGGAGAGAGCACCATGCCGGCGCGCTCCGCGGTATAGCCGAGCAGCACCTGGAGAAACTGCGGAATCAGAACCGTGGTGCCAAACAGCACCATCCCCAGCACAAATTGGAGACCGACGGCGGTGCCGAAGTTGCGGTTCCTGAGCAGCCGGATATCGACGATGGGGTCCTCATGCTGCCACTCCCACCAGACAAACCAGACCAGCGCGCAGGCGGCGATCAGCGAAAACGCCACAATCGTGCTGTCGCCGAACCAGTCTTTCTCCTGGCCTTTGTCGAGCACGAACTCGAGGCAGCCGACACCCAGCGAGATCAGTCCCAGGCCCATGAAATCCACTTTGCCGGTGACCTTCTGCTCCTCCTTCAGGTAGGGCGGATCCTCGACCATGCGCTGGGTGAGGAACAGGGAGAGCAGCCCCACGGGCAGGTTGATGAAGAAAATCCAGTGCCAGTTGAAGTTGTCGGTAATCCAGCCGCCCAGGGTGGGCCCGATGGCGGGCGCCACCACTACGGCCATGCCGTAGAGGGCGAAAGCCTGGCCGCGTTTGCTCACCGGAAAGGTGTCGGCCAGGATCGCCTGCTCGCTGGGGGCGAGTCCGCCGCCGCCGACTCCCTGGAGCACGCGAAAAAACACCAGCAGCGGCAGCGAGGGCGCAAAGCCGCACAACATGGAGCAGATGGTGAACAGAGCCACGCAGGTCATGTAGAAGCGCTTGCGGCCCATGCGCGCCATCAGCCATCCGGAGATCGGCAGGATCACGGCGCTGGAAACCAGGTAGCTGGTCAGGACCCAGGTTGCTTCTTCCTGGCTCGCGCCGAGGGTTCCGGCCATGTGGGGCAGCGCGACGTTGGCGATCGAGGTGTCGAGCACCTCCATGAAGGTCGCCAGCGTCACGGTCAGCGCCACCAGCCAGGGGTTATGGCTCGGCGTCCAGTTCGCCTCGTCGTAATGCAGTTCGGCCAAAGACTCTTCCGCGCCCCGGAGATGGTGTCCCACTGTCCTGGCGAGCTGGGCCGGCACCTGCAACGCAGAGGGCACGGCGGCTCCGCCAAAAGAGCGGGATTCAATTTGCTGAATGGGACAGTTTTTAGATTAGCAGCAGCCGTTCCGGGTTCAGGAATCGGTTCCGGAATTCAGGTTCAGGGTCACCGCCACGGTCTCGCGCGGCTTCCCAGCGGCCAGGGGTCCGAGCCGCCTGAGGGGGCAGATATTCGGGGGCCTACAGCGCTCCGTCCCTGAAGACCTCTTCCGCGTAATAGTTCACCACGCGCGCCTGGTCGCGCAGCATCTCCAGATACGCATTCTTGAGCAGCTGCTCGCGGCTGTCGCGCAGCTGCTGGCGGATGGCCTGCTGCACCCGCGGATCGTTCAACTGCCGCTGCCCCGCCGCTTCCTTGTCCAGCAGCTTGTAGATCGCATAGCCGGACGGCTGTTTGGAGTTAGGAGACGAGTAAAACGGCAATACGTCGGTGATCTGGCCTGGATTCAGCTTCACAATCGCCGCATACACGTTGGGGTCGCTGCGCAGCTGGGACTCGGAAACGAAACCCATGTCGCCGCCGTTGCCCGCGGTGTCCGGCCGCTCGGAGAAGTTCATGGCCAGGGCTCCGAAATCCTCGCCGCTTTCCAGCCGGTTGTGCAGCATCTCGATCTTGCGCCGCGCCTCGGCGTCGTTCATGGCCTTGCTGTTCTGCAGATTGCCCACCTGCTGGGGGGGCATGGGCGCGTCGGTCACCATGATCTGGGCCAGATGGTAGTTCTCCTCCGGCAGATCGAATTCCGCTTTGTGCTCGTTGTAGAAATTGGTGATATCGGCGTCGGTGATGTTGATGCGCGACGTGATTTCTTTGTTGAACAGCTTCTGCTCGGTTCGGTCGCGGCGGATTTCCCGCTTGAGGTCGTTGAGGGTCAGATGCTGGGAGTCCAGCCGCTTCTGGAACTCATCCGGGGTAAAGGGCGCCTTCAGCTCGTTGAGCCGCTCCGACACTTCATCGTCGGTGGCCACCAGATTCTGCTTCTCCGCCCGCTGCATGAGGATCTCTTCGTCGATCAGCTGGCGCACGATATTCAGGCGCATAATCTCGGCCTGGATTTTGGAGGGCTGCTGGTGGGAATCGCCCAGATTGCTCTGGTAGATGGTGTCCACCTCGGAGCGCAGGATGGGCTTGCCGTTCACCGTGGCGACGGTATTGGGGTCATGGGCCCGCTGGCAGCCGGCGCACAGGAGCAGCGCCAGTCCCAGCCACGCGACCTGGAATTGAGGGTTGAGAAAGCGGGCGCTGCGCGCGCCCGATGCATCCGATCGAGACGTCAAACAATTCTCCCTGCTGCCGCGCCGCAAATCGGGGGTGCGGCGCTCACGTTCCAGAATAATGCGGCTCCCGTCGCCTGCATAGGACTTCATTTCGGGGAGGTTACTTTGAGGACTGCGGGGCGGGCGCGGGCGGGGCTTCGGGGGTGTTGGGGGGAGGGGTAATGCCCTGTTCGCGCAGAGCCCGGTCCACCATCACCCACAGCTGCGGCTCGTCCAGTTGTCCCGCCCAGCGCTCCCCGTTCACGAAAAATGTGGGCGTCGCGTCCACCCCCAGTTTGTCGCCCGCTTTCATTTCCGCGATGATCCTGCTGTCGTCCTGTTTGGCCACGCAGGCATCCAGTTTCGCCGTATCCAGATGGTCGCGTTGCCCTTCGTCGCCGGCCAGCTTGTCCAGCCTCTCGGCCGATTTCGCCGCGTTGTTCTCGGGGCCGCTCACATCCTGCCCGTGGATGTGCAGATAGTCGACGTAATTCCAGTACGCCGTATCGTTCTGCGCGGCCAGGCAGTTCGCATCCACGGCGGCGTGCATCGCCCAGGGATGGATCTGGACCAGCGGATAATCGATGTAAACGAATTTGACCAGTCCGTTGTAACGCCTCAGGGCGTCGGGAAAGAACTCCGCGTTCATGCGTGCGCAGAACGGGCATTCGAGATCGTCGAAGTTCACGATGGTCACCTTCGCCGCCGGGTTCCCGCGCACCGGCCGTCCCACCGCGGCGGGCATCTCCGCGGGATCGGGCCCGATGTTCCACTTCGACAATCGCGCCAGCGTGTTCCCGTCCCTGGACAGCAGGAACTCGACCGTCTGCTTCCGAGCCGGCTCGGTGGGCAGGAAGAACGTCACCGGAATGGTGTCATATCCGTTCAGGTCGCTCTTTTCCCGGGCTCCGATGGTCATCTGGTACTGGGGTGGCACGCCCAGTTCCGAGCGGATCATAATCTCGATTTTGCGGCCCAGCGCCGGGCTCATGTCCGCCGCTTCGAGCGCCGGCGGAGCCGATGCTGCCGGGCCGCCGGCCCCATTCGCGGCCGGGTTGGGATTCGGCGCCGCCTGTTGCGCCATGCATACGGCCGCCATCAACAGCGCGCAGCCAAAAACCAGGTTCCTCTTCTGCAAGTAAATCCGCCTTCTGTGGCCGAGAGCCAATACCCCGTGAGGGGCGTTCTTCCATTATCGCAGTCCGCCGCCTTCTGCGGCCGCTGCGGTTTTGCGCTGGGGCCGCCGGCTCATCCGCCGGTCAGAAAAGGCTGATGCGATGCGCCAGATCGCCCACGCTGGAGACGCCGGCCAGATTGATGCTGTAGAAGTACTCGGAGTCGTCGCGGATCGAGCCCAGGGAGAAGCGGCGGTACTGGAAATCCAGTCCGCAGCAGTTCCAGTTGTACTGCGCCTGCACGGCGCCGTACTGGAGCTGCTGGTGGATGAGGTCGTAGGCGGCATTCAGCCCAAGGCTGGGACCGAGCTTGCTGGCCGCGCCATAAATCGCCGCCATGTGGATCTGGTTGTAAGGATTGGGCGCATTCGGCGACGGCGGCGGAGTCTTCGCCGTAGTCAGCGGCGTTGCCCCCAGGGGCACATTCAGGAACGAGTCCCCGAACTGGAGGCGCCAGAAACCTTCCTGATACCCGGCGAAGATGTTGCTGGAGGTGATCTTGCCTTCTTTCACGTCGTAGTCCAGATCCCACTCCGCATCCGTTTTCCCGCTGGTCCGCACCCGGAGGCGGGAAATCACCGGGGTATTGTGGCGGGCCTCGGTCAGAAAATCGATTCCGGTAAAGTCCAGGGTGGTATCGAGGGGATTGGGTGTGCCGCGGGTAATGGCGTGATCGAAATCGGGCTCGAAGTAGTATTTCTGCGCCACCCGCCAGGTCACCCAGTCGCGCGTCCCGCCCCCGCACAGCGTATCGGGTCCCAGCGCTTCGTCGCCTTTGCAGGGCTTCTGGTGCAGATGCCGCAGGAACAAGCGCTGGGTCACTCCATACTCCAGCTCGTTGGTGTTGCTGGCCACGTCGGCGTCGTCGAAGCGCAGAATCTGGCGGAAATTATTGATTCCGGTGACGTAGCGGAAGTTCATCTCCGGCTCGATGGTGTGCCGGACATCGCCGCCCAGCAGATGCACCAGCCAGGGCGACGTAAAATCCCGCTCCAGCGCCGGAGGGCGCAACTCAAATCCCGTCTCCACGTCGGTGCGGGTGGTGCCTTCCTGGCGGACCACGGGGATCTGCTCGAGATCTGCCGGGAACTGGCTCTTCCCGTACCACGTCTCGCGGAACGCCGCATTGGGCCGGAAGGTCCAGCCGTCGAAGTGCATCGGCATGGACAGCCGGGGATAGAAATCCAGCCGCGGGACCTCCGCCGAAGTCCGGAAACTCGGGTAGTCGTAGCGGGAGAGCGCCTCGACCGATCCGCGGAATCCCCACACCAGCGGCGACTGGCTGAGCGGCCCGCCCAACCGCCGGTCCGCAATCCCCATGTCGATCTCGGGCAGATGCAGGATCCTGACTTCGTCGCCGGTCACCGCCGCGCTCTGAAAATCCTGATAGCGGTTCATGCGCAGGCTCTCCCACATGTCGCGGCTTTCGTGGGTTAAGAACATCTGCGACTTCACCTCGGAGTTGATGGCGATGGCGTAGTCCTCTTCGAACACCAGCCGATAGATGTAGGAGCTCAGGTATTCGGCGTCGACCACCCCGGTCGTGTTGGGGGTAAAGTCGAAGCGCCCATCGGCGGCCACGTCGATGCCGCCCTGGTTCGCTCCCCGCGTTCCGTTCGGCTCCCACACTCCCTCATCCAGCAGACTGTTGAAGCGGATGTTTCCGAAATTCAGGCCGCGCCCCCGGTACCGGAACAGGCCGTCCGGAGCAAATCCCCGCTTCGACCACCACTGCGACGCCATCATCAGGTCGGCACTCCGGCCCAGCGTCAGGTAAAACCCTTCGCCGACCATGAATCCCTTGGTGGTGTTGTTCCCGAAATACGGAATCAAAATCCCGGATGACCGCTGCACGTCCACCGAGTGCGTGACGTACGGCAGGTACAGGAGGGGAAGACCGAACAGCTGGAAGATGGCGTTGTCGGTCTTTGCCAGTCCATGATTGAGCTCGATCGTCCGCGACAGGATCCGCCAGTCCGGCTTGGGCAGCCGGCACGAGGTCATGGTCCCGTGAATGACCCGGTAATGCCCCTGGCCCAGCTGCAGGACCTCGCGCCCGGTCAGCGCAAAGGGATTAGGCGCGGTAAACACCATCCGTCCTCGCGGCGTCCGCTCGACCCCAAGCGTGCCCACCACGTCGAAGAAGTCCCCGGTGTCCGCGTAGACGTTGATCGTCCCGTGATCGGCGACGAAGTGCTCATCGTCCGGCCCTCCGTCGATCATGAGATGTCCCCGCGCATCGATCTCCCCGGTCCCGTCGTTGTAGGTCGCGTGGTCCGCATGGACGATGTACTGGCGATAATCGATCTCCACGTTCCCATTCAGGGTGTAGAGATTCGCGTGGGGCAACGATTCCTCTTTTTGTTCATCCGCGGCGATGCGCACCGGCACGCCTGTCTTCGCCTCGGGCACGACATGCGCCTCGGGAAGCCGACTCTGCAGGCTGGGATCGTCGGGAAGATCGGCGACGGGAACCGCGCTGGCCGGTGTGGCCGCGCCCGCCGCGGCGCCGGGGGGAAACTCGGTGGTTACCGCCTGCGCCCAAAGCCGCGGATGAACCAGAAGCAACAGCGTGATACACCAAAACAAGAGGGGTTTCATCGCGCGCGGCAACTCCAGCATAGCAAAGCGGTCTGTTCCTGGTTCCGCCGGCGGTGGCTCGGGCCCGAGGTTACCGGTTTTTGTCATCCGGCTCTGTCTTCCGGTTTCACGTTCCGCGCAGTCAGGTCAGGAGTTGATGATGGGTCAGGTCGCAGCCGCGCTTCCTCCGTTCAGGTCCCGGCCCTTTCACTTCTTCTCGACCCTGAGGAGTTTTCCGCAACGTTCATCGCAGTCTTTTGTTTCAATACACAGAGAGACGCTGCTTTGCCGGGCAAGTTGCGCCCGCGTCTGCGCCCTCACTGCGAACGAGGACCGAAATTGAGCTCTCCCCCTGCCGATGTCCGCTCTCCCTCCCCGCGGGAAGAGTCTGCTCCCTCTGGCGAGCGCAAGCCGCTGCCTTCCTGGAAGAGCGAGGCCCAATCCCGCATCTCCGCTCATCGCGCCCGGGGCAGCAAAGTCGCGGACAACCAGCCGGTCCTGCCGGGCATGGAAATTGCGGTCACCCCGTCCTCGATCGCCGCCCGTGTAGCCGAGCGCTATGCGCGCATCCCCTCCCATCGCGAGATGCTGGCCCGCCAGACGGCTGCTGCCTCGCCTGCCGTCGATTCGATGGTGGAAGCTGCCGGCCATTCAGCCCCCGTTCCCGGACGGTCTCCAGGCCCGAGCCGCGAACCGGTGCAGCAGGAACTGCTCCGGTATTCGGTCAGCTCCGACTCGCTGCCCGCCACGCCGGTTACTCCGCTTCAGGCCCGGATTCCCGCAACCGTCTTTCCTCACCTGGCCCAGGAACCCTCCGACCCGTTCGAGGAAGCCGTCGTCGAGCCGGCCAGCCCTTTGCCGGCTCGCCTTATCGAAAATCCCAGAGAACTGGTCGCGCCGCGGAAAGCGCGTCCCCGGCTGGCCGAAGGACCTCTGCGCGAAGAAGACAGAGCCGCGGGAGTTCCCCCCGCCGCCGAACCCAGGGAATCCGGATCCGCAACAACGTCCGCGGGCGCGGCTCCTGAAGACGATTCCCCACCGCCGCGGGCTCCTGTGCGGTCGCAGTGGCTGTCGATTCGGCTCGATTCAGAGGCCAACCAGCGCGAAGACCGTCCCTCCGGCCCGTCCGGCGGGCACGGGCCTCTGCATGTCGCCCCGTTCGAAGACCGCACCATGGCCGCGCTGGTCGATATCGGCATCGTCGCGGCTGCGTTTCTGCTGTTCGTGGGGGTCTTCGCCTTCTCGACTACTCACTTCCCTGCCGGCCGCATCGCGCTCGTGGGCGCTGCCGCCATCCTGCTGACCATGGGCCTGCTTTATCAGTACCTCTTCTTCACCCTCACGGACGCGACTCCGGGCATGCGCTACGCTCGCATTGCGCTCTG
>JBAUGH010000112.1:0-1545 GCA_049679565.1 Acidobacteriaceae bacterium | reverse complement strand
CCGTTGTACATCGCGCCCACGCCGGGGATGAACCCGAGGATCGCCGCCGTTCCAGGGTTAGGAGCACCTGCCGGCGGAAATCCCGGAGCATACCCCGGCCCGTATCCGCCCGGAGCGGCAGGTCCCGGTGCCGCTCCTGTCCGCACCGCGAGGCACGGCTCACAGTAAACGTTGCCATGCACAGTGCGCGCGCACGAATCACACAGCGACTTGCCGCAGTCCTGACACCAGGCGGTCGCCGCCGCCTCGGGATGATTAACGCAGTTCATACCAGGCTCCTTCCGTCGCACCCGTCCTGCAGCCCGGTTCGTGAACGACCCAGGGAAATTGAATTTCCATCAACTGCCGACATCTGCACTTCCGTTATTCCTTGTGCTTCCCCTGCCAGCTCTTCGCCGACCGCGATCCGTTCTTCTGTACCCTGCACCCTGTACCCTGCACCCTCGCTGGCGTTGACCATCGCGCCCCGCCCCGATGACGACTGGCTGTTCCCGCCCTGCTTCGGGGAGTCCTGCTTCTTCTGGTTCTGCGGCTGCGACGGCTGCTGTTGCGGCGTGGTTTCCACATCTCTCCGCAGTTCCCGCATCCGCGACTCCAGCTGGTACACGAAGCGCGCGTTGTCGTAGAACCGCACCACCGATCCCCAGCTGGTGTAGAACTGCCGAGAGACCGTGCTCCCGATCTGCGAAGGCCGCAGATCCGCCAGCCGCAGGCTGGTCAGCTTCACCCCTGCCAGATTCAGCGTCAGCGCGATCGAGAAAAACGCCATGGCCACCGTCATCAGCAGCCGCGTCTCATGGAAGCTCCGCCGCCACGGCATCGCCATCGCCACCGCGCTCGCCCCCGTGCCCGCCATCACCGGTACCGGCATCGCTCCCGGTCCCGCCGTCTTGTCCAGAATCCTGCCCAGCAGGCTCGCCGGCACCTCCGGCTCTTCATGCAAATAGACCAGCCAGTCCCGGCCCTGCTCCGCATGCGCCAGCAGATCGCCGCAGTTCGCGCAGCTTTCGCCGTGCGCCGCGAACGCCGCCGCCTCCTTTGCCGGAAGCAGCCCGTCCAGCGCATCCGCCAGCAGCGCCTCCCACTCTTCGCACTGCAGGGTAGCGCCTGGCTTCTGTCCGAATTTTTCTTCGCCTGCCATCGCTACACCATCTGCCCTTTATTACGTTCCAGGATGCGCGCGAGTTCCGCCCGTCCCCGGCTGATCCGCGACTTCACAGTACCTTCCGGAATCCGCAAAACCTGCGCGATTTCCTTGTAATCCAGATCCTGCAGATCCCGCAAAATCACCGCCTCCCGCAACTCCGGCGAAATCTTCGTCAGCGCTTCCTGCACCATCTTCTCGATTTCCTTCTGTACCGCCCGGTCGTGCTGCGTGGGCCCTTTGTCCGCCAGCCGCCGGGTCAGCGGCATTTCCTCTTCGCCGTCCCATCCGGCGTCCATCGAGTCCGTCACCCGCTGCGCCCTCGACCGGCGGAAATGATCCACCAGCAGGTTGCGGGTCATGGTTGTAATCCAGGTCTGAAAGGTCCCCCGCGTCAGATC
>JBAUGH010000111.1:0-2998 GCA_049679565.1 Acidobacteriaceae bacterium | reverse complement strand
TGACGGCGTCATGAAGCTTGTTCTGCGCGGTTGTCGGATCGGCAAGCAGATCCACTTCGCCGGCATAGGAAACCAGAAACGCCTTGTCGTCGGTGCCGGGCAGGGTGTGATCGATGAAATGGGTGGTGGCCAGCCGCATATCCCCCAGCTCGGTGCGGAGGCCGGTCGCGGTTTCGCCGATCAGCCCGAAGACCACGTTGGCAGGTGGCGTCATGGAGAAGGAGGACACGGTCTGCAACTGGCCGTTGTCGGTGAGGGTGAGATCGGCGGGCGTAAGGCCCTTTACCGGATCGCCCTTCTTATCCACCACCGTCACCGGCAGAGTGATCGGGCTGGCTGCAGGCTTCGAAGCAGGACCCGCCGGCGTCTGCGCGGGTGTCTGCGCCCGGGCGGCGGCCGTGCAGAAGGGAAACAACGCAGCCAGCGCGGCTGCCGGAAGGGACGAACGAAAAGCCGGAAAGGGATTCATCATGCGCCTGGAAGTGATTCCACCATTAGACGTGCGCCGAGGGAAGAGGGTTTCGCCGGCAGGGCGGCAAGGACCGCATTTCAACAGCCCTGCCGACGCCAAATCAGGTAATCGACCGAATACCGGCCGGCGCCGAAGACCAGCGCGATCAGCGCGGCAAACAGGAATGTATAGGCGGCGTCGTTGTAGAAGGCGTCGGGATTGCTGACGATCGACCCCAGAGCGGAGAGGTCGGTGGTGAGGTAGGCGACGATCATATCGACCGCCAGCAGCAGTCCTACGAAGCGTGTGGCCAGGCCCGCGATGAGCAGGATCCCGCCGATCAGCTCGAGTGTGGACACGAAGGCGGCGGTCGCGCCCGGCGCGGGGATGCCGAGCGTGCTGAAATAGTGGGCCACGTGCGGCAGATGGCGGAGCTTACCCCAGCCTGTCTCGGTGAATTGCCATCCCCAGTAGACGCGGACGATCAGCAGGAACGGGGATTCAAGCGTCGCCGACAGGAGCTGGTAGCGCCGGTACAGGCGAGGAATCAGCCCGGTGGGCTTCTTGTCGGCAGGTGCGGTCGTAGGCGCGTTCATGGGTAGTGGACTCTTTACCGGGGAAAACGGCGGGGCCGCCTCAGGAAGTGAACCATCCCAGCATAGACCAGGTGGCGAAGGTTTCCTGCAAAAAGGCCGCCCGCTGCTCTTCCGGGATCGAACTGGAAGCAAGAGCGCCTTCGAGAGCTTCGCCGAGGGTCTTGCCCGCGATCAGCGCCGCCAGCAGGTCGAACTCTTCGCGGGCCAGCGGCTTGTACCAGACCGAATTCTCATGCCGGTGTACCGCCAGGTGCATCGCTCGGGGCGGCAGCGCGGCGACCCGCCGAACGTGATGACGTTTGCGGGTGGTGCTGGCGTTGTTCGCCGAAGAGGTGCTGCTGCCGTCCTCGTTGCGCACCTGGAGCAGCAGATCGTCGACCGGATAACTGAGAGCGAGCAGCCGGAGGTAGGGCTGAAGGCGCAGCGTTGAATTTTCGTCGATCCGGAGCAGAGCCCTGGCGCTGAGCCGCGGGCGCTCCTCTTCGTCGAAGGCTTCGATGTGCGCCCACTCGAGGCGAATCATGTCGAGGGCGAGCGTGGCATGGGGCGCGGCGTACGCGGGATGCTCTGTGAGCCAGCCTTCCAGCCGCGAGCCGAGATTGCGCAGGTTGAAGGACTGGGACGGGCAGTCGGTGAGATACGCCCGCATCAGCGCGTCGAATTTGGTCCGGCCGAGGATCGCCCGCAGGCCGGGGAAGTCCTCCTCGAAGCAGTCGTAGAGGCGGAACCAGTACTGGCGGTTGTAGATTTCGAGGCGATCGAACGACGTAAGCCGGTCGTTGGGCCGGATGATGGCCTCGGCTTCGCCCTGGTTCGAGGTGCCGTCGCGGCGCCGGCGCGGCATGGTTTCGGCGCGCGTCAGCGGATGCATCACCGCGGCCGCCATCCGGCGCTGGATGTCGAGCAGTTCTCCCTGCGCTTTGCGGGGACGAGATGCCTGGGCTGCAGCGCTCATCGGGTCGCGCCTCCCGAGGCAGTCAGTGTGGGCTCGAGGATCCGCGCCGCCGCTGCAACTGCGGCTTCTCCGCCGTTTGGCGCTGCTTGTGCAGCTGCATGGAGAAATTTGGTCGCCTTGAGCGCCTCCGCGTGGACCTCTTCAAAGCTGGGAATGTTATCGTCCCATTCGAGCAGCGTGGCCGTAGGACCGCAGCGCTCGATGGCGCGCGCGTAGAGACGCCACACCGCGGGCAGCACCGGGTGGTCGTGCGTATCGAGGATGTACTTCTCGAACTTGCTGTGGCCCGCGATGTGGATTTGCGCCACCCGGTGCGCGGGCACGAAGTTCAGGTAGGTGAAGGGGTCGAACGTGTGGTTCTTCGACGACACGTAGATGTTGTTGACGTCCAGCAGAATGCCGCAGTCCGCGCGCTCCACGACCTCCGTCAGAAACTCCCACTCGGTCATCTCGGAGGCGTGGAATTCGGCGTAGCTCGAGACGTTCTCCACCACCACCGGGACTTCCACGAAGTCCTGCACCTGGCGGATCTTCTGCGCGGTGACCTCGACGGCCTCCCAGGTGTAGGGCATGGGAAGCAGGTCGTGGGTGTAGCGGCCATCCACCGAGCCCCAGCAGAGATGATCGCTGAGCCACGGGGTTTTGGTACGGCGGACGAGGGTTTTAAGCCGCTTCAGGTGCTCGCGGTTCAGCGGATCGACCGAGCCGAAGTACATCGAGACGCCGTGCTGGACGACTTTGTACTGTTCGAGGATGCGGTCCAGGACTTCCAGCGGCCGGCCCCCGTCGATCATGTAGTTTTCAGAGATGATCTCGAACCAGTCGACCACCGGCTTCCGCGCCAGGATGTGCTGATAGTGCGGGATGCGCAGCCCGATGCCGACACCGTAGTTCGTCAGGTTGTTGAAGCGAGTGGGGGGCACGGGGAACCTCGGGGGATAGGAGAAAGGGCTGCGGGGGTTCCGCAGCCCTTCCGGAGAGTGGAACTAGTCAGGC
>JBAUGH010000110.1:0-2622 GCA_049679565.1 Acidobacteriaceae bacterium | reverse complement strand
GCGGCAGTGAGGGCCGTGTCGATGGCGAGGATGGCGTCCTGGAGGGTGGCGCTGGGGTTCATCCGGGCGGGAACGCTCCAGCGAAGGAAGAAGGGGAGGGAGGCGGCGGCGAGAGCGAAGCAGAGCCAGCGGACGCGCTGGCCGCGGCGGACGAAGGCGGCGACGCTCGAGAAGATGCAGGCGTAGCCGACGGGGGCGGCTTCCATGACGAGGCCGAGGGAGATCCAGTGGGACAGATGGTTGCTGCCGAGGTCGATGAGAGCGCCGGTGAGTCCGCAGGTATAGGCGATGGCGAGCCAGCGGAGACTGCGGTTGGCGCGGTCTTCGAAAGCCATGCAGACGAGGATGACGGCAAAGCAGGTGAGCTGGACGTCCTGGACGAAGCCGATGGCGTAGGTCAGCATGGCAGCTGGCCCCTTCGACCGGGCTCAGGGCAGCCTCGCCGGCAACCGCGCTCGCAGGGGAGCGGGTGGAGGGAGCCGTCTTTAGGGGAGCGCGGCATAGGCTGAAGAGGGGCAAACACCGGAGAGATATCAGCCAATATCTTATCGGTTAGCGTGGAATTCTCCATATTCCGTACCGGCTGAGGCATGCTTCGTTTGGGGGAGTGGCGAGGGTGGCTGGGGCTGGTAGAGTGCTCTCGAAGCGGACCTCAGGAACGATGGGGAGGAAGAACGTGACCCTGCGCGATTTTGTTACCAGGCAACTGATTGCCGTTATCCAGTGGAATGAGACGGAAGACGGCGTGCTGGCCTGGCGGTATCCCATGGAAGACATGGAGATCGAGAACGGTGGACAGCTGACGGTGCGCGAGTCGCAGCTGGCGGCGTTCGTGAACGAGGGGCGGATCGCGGACGTGTTTGGGCCGGGGCTGCATACGCTGAGTACGCGCAACCTGCCGGTGCTGACCGATCTGATGAACTGGACGAAGGGATTCGAGTCGCCGTTCAAGTCGGATGTGTACTTTTTCTCGACGCGGCTGCAGATGGACCAGAAGTGGGGTACGGCGACGCCGGTGACGATCCGCGACAAGGAATTTGGGGCGGTGCGGCTGCGCGGGTACGGGATCTACTCCTACCGGATCAGCGATCCCAAAAAGTTTTTCACCCAGGTGAGCGGGACGCGCGATACCTATTACGTGGCCGATGTGGAGGGGCAGCTGCGGGCGACGATCGTGGCGCGGATGACCGACGTATTCGCTGCGAGCGACCTGCCGTGTCTGGATATGGCGAAGAACCAGGCGGCGCTCGGGCAGAAGATTGCAGCGGCCGCGGGGCCGTCATTTGCGGAGCTGGGTCTGGAGTTGCAGCAGTTCACGGTGGAGAACGTGTCGCTGCCGGATGAGCTGACGAAGGTGATGGATCAGCGGATCGGCACGCAGATGGCCGGCGATCTGGGGCGGTACACGGAGTTTCAGGCAGCGCAGGCGTTGTCGGCAGCGGCGGCGAATTCCGGAGGCGCGGCAGGCGCGGGAGTGGGGGTGGGCGCGGGCGTGGCGATGGGCCAGGCGATGATGGGTGCGATGGCGGGCGCGGGTTCGAATGGGGCTGCGGCGGCGGAGAAATTCTGCACGGCGTGCGGGAAGGCGATTCCACGGGCAGCGAAGTTCTGTCCGGATTGCGGGCAGGCGCAATGAACTGTCCTTCGTGCGGAGCGCCGATGCGGCTGGAGGCAGGCGCAGAGAGCCTGACGTGCGATTACTGCCACAGCGTGTATTTTCCCGGGAAGGATGACGATGGCGTGCGGGTGCTGGGAGCGCCGGGAGACGAGCTGTGTCCGCTCTGCGGCGTGGGACTGGCGGCGGCGACCTTCAGCGGGGTGCAGATGCAGTACTGCACGCGGTGCCGCGGGATGTTGATCCCGATGGATGTATTTGCGGCGCTGGTGCAGGGGTTACGGCAGGGGAACGACGGCGGCGTGATTCCGCAGGCGCCGGACCGAAGCGAACTGGACCAGCGTCTGACCTGTCCGCATTGCCGTCAGGCAATGGATACGCACTTCTACGCAGGACCCGGGAACGTGATCCTGTCGGACTGCGAGCGGTGCTCGCTGGACTGGGTCAATCACGCGAAGCTGATGCAGATTGCGCACGCCCCGGATGCGCTCCGGGAGAGCGAAGAAGAGCTGGCCTAACTCCGCAAAGAGAATCAGCGGCGGAAGCCGCCGCTGAAAGAAACCTCTGAAAAGAACGCAGGATGAAGGGGCGACTACTGCGGAGTCGTGACCTCGACGGGGCGCGCGTCGGCTTCGGCAGCGTTCTTGTGCAGCTGATGATGGAGGCAGTAGAGAGCGAGCTCGAGGCGATCCGAGACGCCGAGCTTGTCGTAGATCTTGCGCAGGTAATTCTTGACAACCTGCTCGGTGGTGCCGAGCTGGTAGGCGATTTCCTTATTGCGCTTGCCCTGGGTGATGCCGGCGATGATCAGCATCTCCTTCTGATTGAGGCGAGGCTGATTGCGGGGATTGGTCATATTGCCGGCCTGGGATCGATAGGCTTCGATAACCCAGGTGACGGACTGATTGTCGATCCAGGTCTCCCCGTCCGCGATCTTACGGATACAGCGCACCAGCAGATCGGGCGAAATAGACCGCGAGATGACTCCGCGGACACCCTTGCGGTAG
>JBAUGH010000109.1:0-2663 GCA_049679565.1 Acidobacteriaceae bacterium | reverse complement strand
AGGATGAACAGCGCCACCACCAGCACCACCAGCAGCGAGCGCGTCATCTCCAGCACGCCGGGAAAGAGCACCGGCTTCCTGGGCCTCGTCGGACGCGCCATCGAAGCCGCCGCCATTCCCGTTCCAGCGTCCGGCGCCGCAGGGTCCGCCAGCGGCGCAGAGCCGCTCTCTTCCGGCAGCTCCCGACGCTCCGGCGGCGTGCTCATCGCGGTTCCTCCATCCCTGCCGTGTCCATCTCCGCCAGCTTCTCCATCGCTCGCCGCGCCGCGTCCTGCTCCGCAAACTTTCGCGTCGGACCTTCGCCCGCGCCCAGCACCGTATCCCCGGACCGCACTTCCACCGTGAAGTGCTTTTGATGATCCGGCCCGCTTTCCCCGGTCTTGCGGTATTCCGGCTGTCCCCGGCGGCGCGCCTGCAGCCGTTCCTGCAGTGCCGACTTGAAATCCCCCATCCCGCCGCCCGCCATCACCTGCTCGCGCAGCGCCGGCAGCGACGGCTCCACCACCCGCGCTTCAATCAGCCGGTGCGCCGCCTCCAGCCCCCCATCCAGATAGATCGCGCCGATGACGGCTTCCATCGCGTTCGCCAGCAGCGCGGTCTTCCCGCGCCCGCCGCTGCGTTCCTCACCCCGCCCCAGCACCAGATGCTGCCCCAGTTCCAGCCCCTCGGCAACCTTCGCGAGATGCCTCCGGCTCACCAGCGCTCCCCGCAGCCGCGTCAGTTCTCCTTCGCTCAGTTCCGGATAGCGCCGGTACACGGCCTCCGCCGTCACCAGCCCTACCACCGCGTCGCCCAGAAACTCCAGCGTCTCGTTGTCCTCCCGCTGCGCCTCGTCCGCTGCGGGCTCCTCATGCGGCGGCTCGTGCACCCGTTCATGGAGAGAGGACCGGTGCGTCAGCGCCCGCCTGAGCAGTTCGGGCCGCAAAAATCGATAGTCGAGGACGGACTCCAGCGGCTCGATCGCTTCCCCCTTATCCCGGTCGTGAATTCCTGATGCCTACTGCGGCTGGGTTGCGCTCGCCCCGGTCGGAGCGCCCTTCGGCCCGCTCGGATCAGCATCGTCCCCGTGCGGCAGGGTGAACGGCGACTTCAGCCCCGCTTCCGCCGCATCCTTCGTATCCGGCTGCCCGTCGCGCACCGTCAGCGCCGCCTTGTACTCGGCCAGCGCCTGATCGCGCTGGTTCTCCACATCCAGAATCCGTCCCAGATAGATGTGCGACCACGCCAGCATGCGCGCATCCTTCGACGCCGTCAGCGTGCTCTGGAAGGCTGCCTTCGCGTCGTCGATCCTGCCGTTCATCAGATCCACCCGCGCCAGGATGAAGTCCGCCCGCCCGGCTTCGCCGCTGTTGCCCGCCAGCGCCTTCTCCGCCAGCGCCTGCGCCCCCGCCACATCGCCCTTCATCAGCTTCAGCTCCGCCAGGTCCAGACCCGACGGCGCGACCGGCACGCGGTGCATCATCTCGCCCTCGCCCTGCGCGTCGAACGCGATCTCCTTCACCCGGTGCGTCTCTACGCTGATGTCCATGCCGTACACCATCGGCCCGATCGCTTCGTCCAGGCTCTCCGGACTTCTCTCGAAGCTCTTCAGCTGATTGAAAAAGTACTGGGTCAGCACATACCCCTGTGTCATGTCGTGGTCCACGGTGTGCTGCCGGACCACTTCCATCTTCGCCTCCGCCACGCTGCGCGCGTGCAGATACGGATCGGCCTCGCTCTGCGAGAGCCCCGCGGGAATCTTCACGTCCGGAATCCCCGTGTCCATGGTGCGCGCCTCGATTGCCTTGATCAGGCACTCGATCACCAGCGCCTCGATGTCGCTCTTGAACTCGAACTCGAGCGGAGCGTCCTGCACCAGCTTGAGGATCGGCATCATGCGCTCGTCCACCGAGTTCTCCCGCTGATAGATGAGCGGCTCGATCTCGTAGTGCAGATACGCATGCCGCACCAGATCCATGGGAATGGTCTCATTCTTTGGCGACGCCACCACCACATAATCGGTCCCGTAGATTCGCGCGTTCGTCTCTTCCGGCGACAGCATCGGCTCTATCACCACCAAAAAACGGCGCCCGCTCCCCACGTTCGCAGGCATCTTCAGGTAGTAGTTCGTGTTCACAATCATCTGGGTCAGCGGACCGTGCAGCTTCGAGGTCAGCGCCTCGTACGCCCCGCGATTCTCCACCCAGATCACGTGCAGATCCACCGCGTCGGCAAAATCGCGAACCAGCGGCAACACTTCCAGCACCGCGTTCGCGTCCGGCGGCAGGTCTTCCTGATCGACGCTCGGCGTCAGGACCGGCGGCGGCGTCAGATACAGCGCCAGCGACACATACTGCGCCAGATTCCGCGCCGGATCCTCCGCCCGATGCTGGTCGATGAAGAGGCACAGCTTGTCGCGGATATTCCGCGCCTGCGCGCTGTCCACCGTCGCCTGGTTCACCTCGCTCCGCACGATCTTCCGCACCGGATCCGACTCGTCCAGCCCGTTGTCGTAGCCGCAGGCATTCAGCGCTACCGCCATGTCGAACATGGCCTCGCTGGTTTCAAGGCTCACCGTCGGCCCCGCCGGATCCATCAGCGCCGGCTCCTGGTTGGTCCCCGCCGGCTGCGCCGTCGTGGGCACCCGCACCGGCGGAGCCTTGAGCTGCGGCGAGGGTACATTC
>JBAUGH010000108.1:0-10810 GCA_049679565.1 Acidobacteriaceae bacterium | reverse complement strand
CAAATACATCGACTACATGCCGTATACCCAGCGGGAATGGGGATTCGGGGACTTCGAGGTGCGCTATTCAGGGGAGCTGGGAGCGATCTCGAAGGAAGTGCAGGAGGCGATCCACGGAGTCGATCGCAATTTGCCGATCAGCGATGTGGGCACGCTCAGCGAAGAGGTGGCGCGCTCCTATACGAACGAGACGCTGATCGCGGAGCTGTCGGCGTTCTTCGCGCTGGTCGCGGTATTCCTGTCTTGCATCGGAATCTACGGCGTGATGTCGTACCTGGTGGGGCGGAGAACGGGCGAGATCGGCATTCGCATGGCTTTGGGCGCGGGGCGAGCGACGGTGGCGTGGCAGGTGATGCGCGAGATTGCGGTGCTGGTTCTGGTTGGGGTGGGCATCGGGCTGCCTGCGGCGCTCGAGGGAGGCCGGCTGGTGGGCAAGCTGCTGTACGGGGTGAGCGGCACCGATCCGGTGAGCGAGATGGCGGGCATCGCGGTTCTGATAGCGGCTGGACTCGTCGCCGGTTATTTGCCGGCGCGCAGGGCCGCACGCATCGATCCGCTGGTAGCACTCCGCTATGAGTAGGTGAGCGCGGCGGAGCAGGATCGGCCTCTCGCCAGGGCTGAAAAGCGAACGCACCGGCTTTCTATCCGTTCCCGAAATCATCGAGATAGAGCGGATCCCCCGATGTGCCGATAAGTCAGGTATGAACCCTTACGGACTGCTCGATGAGTCTCCGCTTGCTGACGTTCGGGAGGCGCAACCTCCGGTAGCCACGACTGGAACGGACGTGGTCGGGCGCAGGGGCGTGCCATTCCTCACACAGATTGAGCAGCTTCTGGGCGAGGAAACGGAGCCCGATGCGGGATTCTTTGTAGACAGCTGGACCGAAGGGGTCGCCGCAGCATCGGAGAACTTTCTGCGCCGACAGGAGCGGAAGAGCCGCAACCACGAAATGCCCTGGAACCTGTCCTGGTCCTTTGCCCCTTTCTTCGTTGGAGGCGCGGAGGCCGCAGCCGAGTCGCCATGGCCTTGCCGCGAGGCGCTGGCTGAACGCAGTTCGATGGAGGATCCGGGCCGGCACGGCGGCGATGAAGAGGCAGACGGGCAGACTGCAGATGAGGCTAAAGTCGTTCGTCCTCTGACACTGGAATCGGCGCGTCGGGTGCTGGGCGTTGAAGCCACGAGCACGCGGGTGCAGATCAGGGCCGCCTATCGGCGGATGGTAAACCTGTATCATCCGGATCTGCCGGCATACCGCGGAGCTCGCGAGCAAAAGCTGGCCAGCGATCGCATGGCATCGATCAATGAGGCGTACCGGCAGTTGTGCGCCGGATCAACTTTTACGGCGGGTTGAATGACCGCTGCTCCGCTGCGATGATCGGGGCTGAGCCGCAACTTCGACGCATGCTCGGGGAGGATCGAGGCCCGAGTCCACATGGTTGGGTGATTCGCTCTGCGCGCGCACTCTGAAAGAAGAAACCGTCGCGCGAAGCAGAATCCAACCTATGGGAGCGGATCGTTGAGCAGGGAGCCCCGAATGACCTCTCTCCTGGCACGAACGAATTCGAGAAAGTCCTTTTGTAGCCGGGTCTCCCGTTGCTGGGACCAGGCCATGACCAGCTCGATCGTGCCCTCGGGATCGGTGATAGGGCAAAACGCCAGGTCGCTGAAGCGCACGTGACGCAGGCTGGAAGGGATCAGGGTAATTCCTTCGCCGGCTTCGACCAGGGCGAGCACGCTGGAGAAGACGTTGGAAGTCTGGACGATGCGGGGGGCGAATCCGGCCCGGCTGCACATAGAAATGATGCGGTCGAAGAGGGCTGGGGAGATATCGCGCTCGCAGAGGACGAAGGATTCATTGGCAAGATCCCGGAGATCGAGGGGGGAGCGCACCCGCGGGTGCTCGCGGGGCAGCACGGCGAGGAATGGATCGCAGTAGAGGGTCTCGGAAAGCAGCTGGCCGGCATAGGGCGGCTGCAGGGGCCGGGTGAAGCCGACATCGAGCAACCCCTGGGCCAGGGCTTCGGACTGTTCGTTGGGCAGCATCTCGCGGACGGAGAGGTGCACGCCGGGGTGCAACTGGCGGAATTCGCGGATGACGCCGGGAAGAAAGCTGCTGGCTCCCCAAACGAGGAAGGCGATGCGCAGCGAACCGATCTCTCCGCGGGAGAAGCGGCGGGCGCGATCGAGGGCGCGGTCGGCATCGGCCAGGATCCTGCGAGCATCCTCGAGAAATATCTCGCCGACCGGGGTGAGGCTGAGACGCTGGCGTGAGCGATGGATGAGGGTTACGCCGATCTCGCGCTCGAGATCGAAGATCTGGTCGCTGATGGCGGACTGGGAGACGCGCAGAGCGGTGGCCGCGCGGTTGAAGCCTTTCCAGTCTGCGACTGCGCAGAAGTAGCGGAGGTGGCGCAGTTCCATAGGCCATTTTATCGGTTTTACCGATTGCTCCGTTCGGAACAAACCATGAAACCTGTGGCATGCTGAGGAATCCAGTAAACACGCCGCGAATTTTCAGCAGCCATCGATGTTCGCGCCGCCCCACCCCGTCCTGGAGACAACGAGGCCATGTGGATTGTCAGGGTAGCGCTCAGGCGTCCCTACACCTTTATCGTTCTGGCTCTGCTGATTCTGTTCCTGAGTCCGGTGGTGATCTCGCGGACGCCGACGGACATTTTTCCCAGCATCAATATTCCGGTGGTGGCGGTGGACTGGACCTATACGGGTCTCGATCCGGAGGAGATTGAAGGGCGGTTGACGGCGCCCTATGAGAAGGCGCTGACCGCGCTGGTCGACAACATCGAACACATCGAGTCGACCAACTACAACGGCCAGTCGGTCGTCAAGATTTTCCTGCAACCGGGGGCGAGCCTGGATACAGCGAATGCGCAGGTGACGGCGGTGTCCCAGTACATGCTGCACCAGCTGCCTCCCGGAATTCTTCCGCCGGAGATCATTAACTTCAGCGCTTCGAGCGTGCCGATTCTGCAGCTGAGCCTCTCGGGGAAGGGGCTGTCGGAGCAACAGCTGCAGGATTACGCGCAGAACTACGTGCGCACCCAGTTGATCTCGGTACCCGGGGCCGTGGTGCCGCTGCCTTATGGCGGAAAGACGCGGCAGGTGATGATCAACATGGATCAGAACCTGATGCAGGCGAAGGGTATTTCCCCCACCGATGTGCTGAATGCGGTGAATGCCGAGAATGTGGTGCTGCCCTCAGGCACGGCCAAGATCGGCACCAGCGAATACGACGTGCGCATGAATACCGCTCCGCGCACCATTGCAGCGCTGAACGATTTACCCATCAAACAGGTGGGCAGCACCACGATTTACATGCGCGACGTGGCCACGGTGAGTGATGGATTCGCGGTGCAGACCAACATCGTTCGCCAGGACGGCCGGCGCGGCGTGCTGGTGACGATCATCAAGTCGGGCACAGCGTCGACGCTGAGCGTGGTGAAAGGTATTCGCGACCGCCTGCCCCGCATTGCCAGCATCGTGCCGCCGAATCTGAAGATTGTTCCGCTGGCCGATCAGTCGATTTTCGTGCGGGCCGCGGTGAACGGGGTGATCCGCGAAGCGGTGATCGCCGCCGCCCTGACCGGGCTGATGATTCTGCTGTTCCTGGGCAGCTGGCGGAGCACGCTGATCATCGCGGTTTCGATTCCGCTGTCGATCCTGACGTCGGTGATGGTGCTGAGCTTTCTCGGCCAGACCATCAACATCATGACGCTGGGCGGACTGGCGCTGGCGGTCGGCATTCTGGTGGACGATGCGACCGTCACCATCGAGAATATCGAACGGTATCTCGAAGAGGGGCTGCCGCTGGAGACGGCGATCCTGGAAGGCGCCGCGCAGATTGCCGTGCCGGCTCTGGTTTCGACCCTGTGCATCTGCATCGTGTTCCTTCCGATGTTTCTGCTGAGCGGCGTGGCGCGCTATCTGTTTGTCCCGCTGGCGGAAGCCGTGGTCTTCGCGATGGTCGCGTCCTACATCCTGTCGCGGACGCTGGTTCCGACCATGGCGATGTACCTGCTTCGGGAAAGAGAGCACGGCCGCCTCTCGCGGAATCCGTTCGCAGTGTTTCAGCGCGGTTTCGAGCGGAGGTTCGAGAGGCTGCGCCGTCGCTACCAACAGCTTCTGGCGGGGATGGTGCTGAAGCGGATGGCGTTCATCCCGCTGTTCCTGCTGGCGTGCGTCTCGGTCTTCGCGCTGGCTCCGTGGCTGGGCCGGGATTTCTTTCCCAGCACCGACAGCGGACAGTTCCTGCTGCACGTGACGGCTCCAACCGGAACCCGCATCGAGGACACGGCGCAACTGTGCGATCAGGTGGAAGATGCGATACGCAGGGAAGTGCCGCCGCGGGAAGTGGACAACATCCTCGATAACATCGGGCTTCCTTATAGCGGCATGAACACCATGCACCTGACTTCGGGAGTGATCGGCGCGAACGGCGCGGACGTGCTGGTCTCGCTGAAAGAGGATCATCACCCGACAGTGAATTATGTCCGCGATCTTCGGCGGAAGCTGCCGGGCGAATTCCCGGGAGTGACGTTTTACTTCCTGCCCGCGGATATGGTCACACAGATTCTGAACTTCGGACTGCCGGCGCCCATCGACATCCAGGTGGAGGGCAACGACGTCGCGACCAGCCATGCCATCGCCGACCGCATGCTGACGCAGTTGCGGCAGGTCCCGGGGCTGGTTGATCTGCGCATTGAGCAGCCCTTCGATTATCCAACGCTGAACGTGGACGTAGATCGCACCAAGGCGGTGCAGGGCGGCTACACCGAACGCGAGGTGGCCGGCAGCGTCCTGAATACGCTGAGCGGCAGCCTGCAAATCACGCCGATGTATTTCCTGAACTACAGGAACGGAGTGAACTACAACATGGTTGCGCAGACGCCGCAGTACCGGATGCAGTCGATGCAGGATCTGGAGAACATTCCGCTGACCGCGGCCGGCAATCCGAAGCCCGAGATCCTGGGGGATGTGGCTTCGATCCGGCGCGGGCATGAGATGGCGGTTATCTCGGAATACAACATCCGCCGGGTGATCGACATTTATGGAGCGGTGCAGGATCGCGACCTGGGATCGGTCGCCCGCGACGCCGAGACGATCGTGGCGCATAACCGCAGGAACCTGCCGCGCGGAACATTTATTACGGTGCGGGGCCAGGTGCAGACGATGCGGACTTCGTACATGGGACTGCTGACCGGTCTGGGCTTCGCCATTGTGCTGGTGTACATGCTGATCGTGGTGAACTTCCAGTCGTGGCTCGATCCGTTCATCATCATCACGGGGCTCCCTGCGGCTCTGGCCGGCATCGTTCTGATGCTGTTCTTCACTCACACCACGCTGAGCGTGCCCGCGCTGATGGGAGCCATCATGTGTATGGGCGTGGCGACGGCCAACAGCATTCTGGTGGTCTCGTTTGCGCGGGAGCGACTGGCGGTGCATGGGAGCGCGGTGCGGGCCGCGATCGAGGCGGGCGCGACACGCTTCCGCCCGGTGATGATGACGGCTCTGGCGATGATCATCGGCATGGTGCCGATGGCGCTCGGGCTGGGTGAGGGCGGAGAACAAAACGCTCCGCTGGGGCGCGCCGTGATCGGCGGCCTGCTTTGCGCCACGATGGCGACTCTGGTTTTTGTGCCGGCCATTTTCGCGCTTTTGCACGGCGGCGGATCGGCAGCCGATGCCGAACTGGCTCTCGAAGCCGAAGGACATACCACGCATGCTTAGCCCGACGGAGATTCCCATGACGACGGAAGCCAGCGAAAACACGGCAACGGGCCATCAGCCGGCCCAGGAGCCAGAGTCGGACGCTGCGAAAGCACCGCAGGGCCGCTGGCGGCATCTGGTGGTTGCGGTGATCGTGCTGGCGGCAGCAGGCGCGGCGATTTATGCCGGCATCCGCTCGCGAGCGCAGGCCGAGGCGAGACTCGTTCGGGAGACGGCGCTGTCCGCGGTGCCGACGGTGAGCGTTGTGCATCCGACACTCGGATCGGCCAGCCAGGAGATCGCGCTGCCGGGCAACACCGAGGCTTACATCGACACGCCGATTTATGCGCGGACCAGCGGCTATCTGCGCAAGTGGTATTTCGATATCGGCGCGCACGTCAGAAAGGGTCAGCTGCTGGCAACGATCGAGACCCCTGAACTGGATGAACAACTGGAGCAGGCGCAGGCTCAACTGAAGAACGCACAGGCGAATCTGGAGCTGGCACAGATCACGGCGGCGCGCTGGAAACACCTGCTCGAGACCAACTCGGTCTCGCGCCAGGAAACGGACCAGGCCGTCAGCGACCTTGCCTCGAAGGAAGCGCTGGTCGCCTCGAATGAGGCGAATGTTCGCCGCCTGCAGCAACTCCAGGCCTACGAAAACATCTACGCGCCCTTCGACGGCGTCATCACCCAACGCAACACCGACATCGGCGACCTGATCCAGGCCGGCGAAAACAGCCCGCCGCGAGAGCTCTTTCACCTGGCGGCCATCAGCACGCTGCGTGTCTACGTCCCGGTCCCCGAGGTCTACACCGATGCGGTGAGAACCGGCGAGAGGGTGGCGATCACGCTGGACGAATATCCGGGACGGACGTTCACCGGAACGCTGGTGCGCAACTCCGATGCGATCGACCCGGCGACCCGCACGCTGAACGTGGAAGTGGATGTTGCCAATCCCGACGGCCTGCTGCGTCCCGGGGCCTACGCGTTCGTGCATCTGACGATTCCCCCGGTGAACGGCGCGGTCACCGTTCCGTCGAATACGCTGCTGTTCCGCTCCGAGGGCCTGCGGGTGGCGGTGGTCCGCAACGGGCATGCGCAGCTGACGCCCATCACGATCGGACATGACTACGGCAGCAGCGTGGAGGTCGTCTCGGGACTGACGCCGTCGGACGCGGTGATCCTGGATCCGGCGGATTCGCTGGAGAACGGGCAGCCCGTGCAGGTTGCCGGGAGCTCGCGGCCATGAAGACTGCGTTGCGCCCTGTTGCCGCTGGTCTGTTGGCACTGATGACGGGCTGCATGGTGGGGCCGAAATACAAAGTGCCGCCGGCAGCGACGACGCCTGCATTCAAGGAGGCTCCGCAGACAGGTGCGAAGCCGGTGGACGGCTGGAAGCTTGCCCAGCCCGGCGATACGACGCCGCGGGGACCGTGGTGGCAGGACTATGAAGACCCGCAGCTGAGTGCGCTGGAGGGCCAGGTGGCTTCCGCCAATCAGACACTGCGGATCGCGGAGGCGAACTTTCGACAGGCGCGGGCCGCCATCCAGTACAACCGCTCGTTCGAGGCGCCCACCATCGGCGTGGCCCCCGGGGTCGGTGCTCTGCGGGACTCGGCGCACCAGCCCTATTTCCCGTCGAACGAGGCGAACAACGGCGAGGGCAATTTCACGCTGCCGGTTGAGGCTTCGTGGGAATTGGATCTCTGGGGACGCATCCGGCGCAGCGTGGCAGCGGCAAAGGAAGAAACTCAGGCGAGCGCCGGCGATGTGGCCGCAGTGCGTCTGAGCCTCCACGCCGAGCTGGCGGTGGACTATTTCGAGTTGCGCAGCGCGGATGCGCAGAAGAAGCTGCTGGACGATACGGTGCAGGCTTACAGCCAGGCGCTCGAGCTTACGCAGAACCGCTTCGAGGGCGGTGTCGCCCCCATGTCCGACGTGGCGCAGGCGAAGACCCAGCTTCGCGATGCACAGGTAATGGATTCCGATATCACTGCGATGCGGCAGCAGTACGAGCATGCGATTGCGATTCTGATCGGAAAGCCGCCAGCCGCCTTCAGCCTGCCGCCCGATCCGCTCAACAGCCATCCGCCGGTATTGCCCGCGATTCCGCGCGTGGTGCCTTCGGATCTGCTCGAGCGTCGTCCGGATATTGCCGCAGCCGAACGGCGCATGGCAGAGGCGAACGAGCAGATCGGCATCGCGGAGGCAGCGTGGTATCCGACACTGGGGCTTTCGGCGACCGCCGGGTTCGAGGGCACTTCTGCACTGAACTGGCTGAACTGGCCGAGCCGCTTCTGGGCGGTGGGGCCGGTGTTTTCCGAGACGCTCTTCGATGCCGGGCGGCGGCATGCGGTCAGGGAGTCGGCGCTGGCCGGGTACGACGGCGCAGTCGCCAGTTACCGGCAGACCACGCTGGGCGCTTTTCAGCAGGTGGAGGACAATCTGGTTGTTCTGCACGTGCTCTCAAACGAGTCGGAGCAGCAGCGCCAGGCGACGGCGGCCGCCGAACAAACGCTGCAGCTCTTTATGAACCGCTACCAGGGCGGCGTGGACACCTATCTCCAGGTGGTGACGGCACAGACAACCGCGCTCAACAACGAACGCAATAACATCGACATCCTGCGCCGGCAGCTGGAAGCCAGCGTATTGCTGATCCGGGCGCTCGGCGGCGACTGGGACCGCGCTCAGCTTCCGCGCGTTTAGCCGGGTTCGCTGCAGCCGTCTGCAGGCCGTCTTACGCCTTTTCCTGCGGCCCTACATGTGAATCTTGACCGGCCAGGTCTTCCAGATATCGGAGCAGTAGTCGCGGATGGCGCGGTCCGAGGAGAACTTGCCGCTGCGCGCCACGTTCAGGATGGACATGCGAGTCCAGTGCTCGGGATCGCGATATGCGGCGCTGGCCCGGTCCTGACAGTCGATATAGGATGCGTAGTCGGCGAGCAGCAGGTATTCGTCGCGGTTGAGGAGTTCCTGGACCAGAGGGGCAAACAAGGCCCGGTCGCCATGGGAAAATTCGCCGTCTGCCAGGCTATCCAGAATTTCACGCAGGTCGGCATTCTCTTCGTAGATGGCGCGCGGATTGTATCCTTCGCGTTTCCGTTCAGCGACCTGAGCAGCAGTTAATCCAAAGAGAAAGAAGTTTTCGGCACCGGCTTCCTCGCGAATCTCGATGTTGGCTCCGTCGAGGGTTCCGATGGTGAGCGCGCCGTTCATGGCAAATTTCATGTTGCCGGTTCCCGAGGCCTCCTTGCCGGCGAGGGAAATCTGCTCCGACAGATCCGCTGCGGGATACACCCGATGGCCCAGCTTGACATTGAAATCCGGCAGGAAGACCACGCGCAGTCTCCCGGCGACTGCCGGATCGGAATTGACGGCTTCTCCGACAGAGTGGATGAGCTTGATGATCAGCTTAGCCACGCGATAGCCGGGTGCGGCTTTGCCGCCGAAGATGAAGGTGCGCGGCGCAATCTGGACCCTGGGATCCCGCTGGATGCGCTTCAGAAGCGTAAGAATGTGCAGCAGCTGCAGATGCTGGCGCTTGTATTCGTGCAGCCGTTTGACGAGCACATCGAACATCGAATCGTGGTCGACGGCCATTCCGAGTTTCTCGTGGATGTAGGCGGCGAGCTGCAGCTTGTTGTGCCGCTTAATCTCTCGCCACTCATTGCGGAACTCGGCGTCATCTGCCAGAGGCTCGAGGCGGCGCAATTTTTCAAGATCGTAGATCCAGCCGTTGCCCAGTCGCGTGGTAAGCAGCTGCGCCAGCCGGGGATTGCTGAGGACCATCCAGCGCCGCGGCGTTACCCCGTTGGTCTTATTTGAGAACTTTTCGGGAGTGAGCGCATAGAAGTCGCTCAGCACGTTCTCCTTGAGCAGTTCCGTGTGCAGCGCCGCCACACCGTTGATGGCGTGGCTGCCCACCGCCGCCAGGTGGGCCATGCGAACGTATTTCTCGCCGTCGCCCCCGCTGACCAGCGAAAGCCGGGCGGCGCGCTCTTCGTCACCGGGGAACCTGCTGAGAACGTCTTCGAGGTGCCGGCGGTTAATCTCATCGACAATTTCCATGTGCCGCGGCAGCAGCGCGGCGAACAGAGTGCGTGGCCACTGCTCCAGCGCCTCGGGCAACAGCGTGTGGTTGGTATAGGACATGGTATTTACGGTCACATGCCACGCCGGATCCCATTCCATGCCGTGCTCGTCCACCAGCAGCCGCATCAGTTCGGCGACGGCGATGGCCGGATGAGTGTCGTTCATCTGGATGGCGAAGTTGCGGTGCAGTTCGGTCAGGGGACGGTTCTGGGTGGTCTGGATGCGCACGATGTGCTGCAGACTGCAGGAAACAAAGAAATACTGCTGGGCTAACCGCAACTGCTTGCCCTGGATGCCGTCGTCATTGGGATAAAGGATCTTGGAAATATTCTCGGAAGCGACTTTGTCCGCCACGGCCCCGAAGAAATCACCCTGATTGAATGTCTCGAATACAAAGCTCTGGACGGCTTGTGCCGACCACAGGCGCATGGTATTAGCCGTGTTGGTGCGGTACCCCAGGATGGGGGTGTCGTGGGGAACGCCGCGGACGATATGCTGCGGAGACCACTTCACGTGCCGCCGTCCCCTCGAGTCGACGTGGGTCCCGGTGCAGCCGCCCATTTTCACTTCACAGGTGTCTTCGTGTCTTTCGAGGGCCCAGGGATTCCCGAGCCGGAGCCAGTTGTCGGTCGACTCCACTTGCCAGCCGTCGTGGATCTGCTGGTCGAAGATGCCGTATTCGTAGCGGATGCCATAGCCAATGGCCGGAATGTCCAGGGTCGCGAGCGAGTCCATGAAACAGGAGGCCAGCCGCCCCAGGCCGCCGTTGCCCAGCCCCGGTTCGCCCTCCTGTTCGATCAGCACGCCCAGATCGAGACCCAGTCCGCGCATCGCCTCTTCTGCCTCTTCGTAGATTCCCAGGTTGATGAGGTTGTTCGCGAGGTGAGGCCCGGTGAGGAATTCGGCCGACAGATAGCAGACCACGCGCACATCCTGCGCCTGATAGTTCTTCGTCGTGGAAATCCAGCGTTCCACCAGGCGGTCACGCAC
>JBAUGH010000107.1:0-7195 GCA_049679565.1 Acidobacteriaceae bacterium | reverse complement strand
ACCCCCCCTCAGCCTTCGGCTACCACCGGCAGCTGCGCCGCATCCCAGGCGGCCAGCCCGCCGGCTATCTCCATGAAATTCGCAATGCCGTGCTGGTGCAGGATGCTCCCCGCGATCGACGAGCGATAGCCGCCGGCGCAGTGCACCGCGATCCGGCGGTCGCGCGGAACTTCGGCCATCCGCTCCTGCAGGTGGTTCAGCGGAATATTCACGCTGTCCGCGATGTGCCGCGTGCTCCATTCGCGGGGATTGCGGATATCCAGAACCAGAGGCGGCTCCGGGCCGGCCAGCTCTTCGGCCGCAGCTTGCGGGCTCACCCGCTCCGTCGGCCAGACCAGGTCGGAGCGGTCGGCGAGCGCCGCCATGCCCCCCGCGAGGTACCCGTGGACATGATCGAAGCCGATGCGCCCCAGCCGCAGCGCGGCTTCCTGTTCCCGTCCCGGCTCCGCGACGATCACGATGGGGCGCGTCCGATCCAGCACCGTCCCCGCCCACGTCGCAAACTGCCCGCCCAGCCCGATGTTCATGCTCCCCGCCAGGTGGCCGATGGCAAACTCGCCAGGATCCCGGACGTCGAGGATCTGCGCGCCGGCGTCCCCCAGCCGCAAAACTTCATCCAGCGGCACCGGCTGCAGGACGTCTTCAAGATTCTTCTCCAGCGTCACCCGCTCCCGGGTGTTCAGGATCGCGTCGTACGTGAAGTAAGGGGGCGCGTCAGGCTGGTCCGCCGTCACCAGGGCGATGAACGCCTCGCGCGTCATCGGCTGCAGCGCGTAATTGAACCGCCGCTGCTGCCCCAGCGTCGATACCGTGTCCGACGACAGCTGCTTCCCGCACAGCGAGCCCGCCCCATGCGCTGGGTAGACCAGCGTCTCATCCGGCAGCGCCAGCAGCTTATCGTGCAGCGAGTCGTAAAGATGCGCACCCAGATCGTTCGCCGTCCATCCCAGCGACGCCCGCAGGTCGGGGCGGCCCACATCCCCGATGAACAGCGTATCCCCGGTCAGCACCGCGTGCGGCCGGATCGCATCCTTACTCAGGTCGAAGACCAGCAGCGAAATGGATTCAATCGTGTGCCCCGGGGTCTCCAGAACCTGCAGCCGCAGCCCCGGGAACGCAAGCGCGTCCCCGTCCTTCATGGGCACAAAGGGGTACTCCGCCGCCGCCCGCGCCCCCAGATGAATAGCCGCCCCCTGGTCCCGCAGCTCGAGGTGGCCGGCGACGAAGTCGGCGTGGAAATGGCTCAGAAAAACATGGCGGATGCGCAGCCCCAGCCGCTCCGCGTCGTCCCGATACTGCTGGACGTCCCGCTGCGGGTCGACCACGATGCCGGTCCCGCTGGCTTCGTCGCCAAGCAGGTAAGAGGCGTGCGCCAGGCATCCGAGATAGTACTGCTTCAGGATCATGCGGCTCTCTTTCGGTGCGCGCTGCTCGGGTAGGGTACACAGCCACAACCTCGCGCCGCAATGGGAAATCCTGCCCGATTCGTACGGTACTAACGATTGCCCGCAGGGCAGGGAATTGAACGAAATTACAATTCAGCGACACTGCCTTCCCCCTCGAAGTGCAACCATCGAGAATATGCGGAGACTTCCAGGCATCATTCAGGGCGGCATGGGCGCCGGGGTGTCCGGCTGGCGCCTCGCCCAGGCTGTCTCCCAAACCGGCCACCTGGGTGTGGTGTCCGGCACCGCGCTGGACGAAATTCTCGTCCGCCGCCTCCAGGACGGCGATCCCGGCGGGCATATGCGCCGCGCCCTCGCTGCCTTTCCCCTTCCCGGAATTGCCGACCGCATCGGCCGCGAATACTACATCGCCGGCGGCAAGCAAGCCATGGCCCCCTACCCGGTGCTGCCCCCACACCTGAAAGACGATCCGCGCGAACGGATCGAGCTCTGCCTGGTCGCCAATTTCGTCGAAGTCTTCCTCGCCCGCGAGGGCCACCCCAATCCCGTGGGCATCAATTACCTCGAGAAGGTTCAGCTTCCCCACCTGCCCTCGATGTACGGAGCCATGTTGGCCGGCGTCGAGTACGTCCTGATGGGCGCCGGCATTCCTCTCCAGGTCCCGGGCGTCCTCGATCGCCTCGCCCGCCACCAGCCGGCCGAGTACAAGCTCCAGGTCACCGGTTCGCAGCCGGGCGACGACCTCACCGTGCGCTTCGACCCCAGCGACTACGTCCCGCGTGATTGCATGGATCGCGCCCCCCTGCGGCGGCCCGCCTTTCTCGCCATCATCTCCTCGAATACCCTCGCTCTCACCATGCTCCGCAAGGCCTCCGGCAAGGTCGACGGATTCATCATCGAGACCCGCACCGCCGGCGGCCACAACGCTCCTCCGCGCGGCAAGCTGCAACTCACCGCCGGGGGCGAGCCGGTCTACGGTGAGCGCGATGCCATCGATCTCGAGAAGATTCGCGAGCTGGGCGCGCCCTTCTGGCTGGCAGGCGGCTACGGCTCCGCAGCGAAAGTGCGCGAAGCCCTCCGACTCGGCGCCGCCGGGGTCCAGGTAGGAACCGCCTTTGCCTTCACCCGCGAATCCGGGCTGCGCGAGGACCTGAAGCAGGCGCTGCTCGAAAAAGCGCAGCGCAATGAAGCCGAGGTTTTCACCGATCCCCTCGCCTCCCCCACCGGATTTCCCTTCAAAGTAGCGCGCCTGGAGGGCACCTGTTCGGAAGACGAGGTGTACGCTGCCCGCCCTCCCATCTGCGATCTCGGATTCCTCCGCGAAATGGTGCGCGGCGAAGATGGAGAAATTGCCTATCGCTGTCCCGCCGAACCGCTCTCCCGCTATTTGACCAAAGGCGGAAAGGCCGAAGATGCGGCAGGACGCAAATGCCTCTGCAACGCCCTCATGGCCAACATCGGCCATCAGCAGATCCGCTGCGGCCATCACGTGGAGCCGCCCCTGGTCACCGCCGGCGACGACCTGACCGAGATCGCCCGCTTCTTACCTCCCGGCGCCGGCAGTTACGGCGCAGCCGATGTGCTCGAAGCGCTGCTCCCCGGCACAACCGCTGCCGAAGAGGCGCCGCAGCCGATCTTCGCCCAGCAAAACGGCTGAGCGGTAGGGCGCCGAGTCGCAGGTACCACGAAGCCGTAGCCAGGAAGGCCGCAGGGCAGCCCTTCCGTGCCGCCGCGCCGCTTACTTCTCCACCCTGCCGGCATCCTTCTTCCCCCGTCCGCCCCGCGAGAAGTACCCATTGACTTCCCTGTCCAGCGAGAGCAGCTTCATTCCCGCGGCGCGCGCCTGCGCCACCAGAAGCCGATCGAACGGATCCCGGTGCAGCCATGGCAACGCGTCTACCCCCGCCGCCTGCTCCGCGGTCACAGCCAGTTCCTCGAGGCCGGTTTCTCGCGCCGCTTTCCAGATGGTCGCCGGCTCAACGGGAAAATCGTCTCGCCCCAGCGAGTGCTTGATGGCAATCTCCCAGATCGACGCCGCCGAGAACCAGACGCGATTGCCGGCGTTCTCAATCAGCCTGCGCATCCGCCCCGGCACCCTGTCCGGATCCACCAGCGTCCACAGCAGGATGTGAGTGTCGAGCAGATAGTTCACCGCCGGCCGCCTTCGAACATCCTGCGAATCCCGGCGTCCTGCGCTCCCAGGTCTTCCGGCAGCCGGATCTTGCCCCGCAGGATGCCCAGCCTCCGCTGCCCGGGCCGCGATTCGGGGTGGGCCGAGACGATCGCCACTGGCTTGCCCGCCCGCGCGATGGTCACCGGCTCGCCGCTGGCCACAACCTGCGACAGGATGCGCGACAGGTGGGTCTTGGCTTCGTGGATGTTAAAAATCGCGGAAGACTTAGTCATAAGACTTAGTCTACTACAATTCATATACCCCGCCCGGAGTCGTTGCCTGGCCGGATGCGCGCTTCCCGCCCCTCCGGCTTCCACCCGACAGCAAGGAAGCCTATTCCCCCTTCACCCGCGTATATTGATTGATCCAGTTCACCTCCCACGTCTTGCCCCCATCCATGGAAAACGCCTGCTCCGATTGCGCCCTGTCGTCCGTGATCTTCCAGATCGAAAAACGCACCAGCACCGACCGGCCCCCAATCGGTTCGTAATCGTAGAAATCGGCGCGCCCGTCCTTGAAAGTTCCCGCCCCCGGCACGCTGCCCAGCCTTCCCACCTGCGGGGTGGCAAAGTCGAGGTTCCACGCATCCATCGCCGGGTCGAACCAGCGCAAAGCCAGCAGCGTCACATGCCCTCCCGTGCCGTTCGCGTCGTATTCAGCCAGGTTGGCCTTGCCGCCCCAGACCTTTTGCACCACCGTCGTTCCATCCATCTCCACCCAGTCATTCGATCCCGTCAGCGGATGCAGCAGCCGCTTCGAGTGCGTGCGCCATGTCCCCAAATCGAAATCGAACGCGTGTTGTTCTTGAGAATCGTCCGCCGGCGGGTCGGCAACGGCCGCGCCGTCCTGCTCCTTCACCTGCTCGTCGCGTGTGAGATCCGCGCGGAAGGAGAACTTCCACGTCTTCCCCCCGTCGTCGGAATACGACTCTTCGTAGCGGTGCGCATTCGGCTCGATCCGCGACCATACGCCGCGAACCAGGATGTTCCGGTTCTTAAAGGTGTCCTGACCGAACAGGTCCGCCTGCCCATCGTGAAACTCTCCGATCAGAGGCGTCCCCCATTCGGGCGTCTTGCTGTTGAGAAACGTCTGGCTCCACTGGTGTGCTGCCGGGTCATAGAGAAAGACGGACAGGCCCTCCCAATGCCCCTTCGGCCCATCCGCTTCGATTTCTTCCAGCTGAGCGCGGCCTCCCCACACCTTCCGTACCGTCACCGTTCCGTCCAGCACCATGGAGTCGGAGGAGCTTGCCAGCGGATCGAGCGCCCGCCGGATATGCGTGTGCCACACGCCGACGTTGAAATCGAAATCATGCGAGCCATCCCGCAAAGCAGGCAGGGAATTCGACTGCATGGCTTGGCCGAAGATGAATTGCGGAGAGAGAAGAAGTAAAAATGCCGCCAGCGCGTACCTCTTATCCTGCAGCGCCCGCCACATCCGGGATCGACGAAGGGAAGCGAACTTCAGTTTCATCATGAGCGCAGTGTAGGCTGGGAACGAGCCAGCCCGGTTCACGAATGAAGCCGGATTTTTCAAAGAGAAATCAAAGTTCGATCGAGACTGCCTGGCGCTTTGGCGACTTCGAACTCCACCCCCGGGAACGCCTGCTGAAACGCGGCGGCGCTCCCCTCACCGTGCAGCCAAAGACCTTCGACGCCCTGCTTCTTCTCGTCAGCCGCGCCAGACATCTGGTCAGCAAACAGGAGCTGATGGCCAGACTCTGGCCGGATGTTCATGTCAGCGAGAGGAATCTGACGAACACCATCGTGAGCCTGCGAAAACTTCTCGGGCGCGACGCCGTGCGCACCGTTTCGAAGTATGGCTATCGCTTCGAAGCCGCGCTGCTCGGCGAACCGGGCGTCTCCACCGCTTTCTATGAACGGTTCCTTCGCGCCCGCCAACGGATCGAGCGGCGCTCTCTCGAAGACATGCAGGATGCCCGCGATCTGCTCTCCATTTGTCTGGCAGAGGATCCCTCCTTCGCCCAGGGCTGGGCATGGCTCGGGCGATGCTGCTGGTTCCTCGACAAATTTGGCCCCCGCCCATCCGCAGGTTCTCAGGTCGCCGGCGCTGCTCTGCGCAGGGCGCTCGTCCTCGACCCCGATCTGACCGACGCTCACCAGTTCTCCACCTTTCTCGAAGCCGATACAGGTCGCGCCGCGGATGCCGTCGAGCGGCTGCTCGATCGGCTCCAGCTCCGCCCCCGCGAGCCTGAAACCTACGGCAGCCTGGTGCTCGCCCTGCGCTTTCAGGGACTGCTCGACGAATCGATCGAGGCCCATCAGCGCGCCGTCGACCTGGATCCCGCCACCCTCACCAGCGTGGCCCATACCTTCTTCTTCAAGGGCGATTTCGCCTCCGCCATCGAAGCCTACAGCGGGCGCGCTGCCTGGTACCTCGATGCGGCTGCGTGGGCCGCGCTCGGTCATCGCGATCGCGCCGTCCGCGTGCTCCGCCAGCGCCTCCGGAAGTCCTCGCTCTCCACCGTCATGACCGCCCTCATGACTTCGCTGCTCGCCATTCTCGAAGACCGGACGCAGCACGCGGTCCGCGCCATGGAAAGCGCCGAAGTTACCCGCGATCCCGAGATCGTGGCCTATTTTGCCCGGCATTACTCCTTTCTCGGTCTCCACGCCGCCGCCGCCGCAGCTCTCGATCGCGCCGCCAGGGAAGGGTTCATCTGCGCTCCGGAAACCCTGCGCGGCGATCCATGGCTGGCTGCCCTCCGGAAGTCGCCTCATTTCAAATCCCTCCTCCACCAATCCGAAGCCCACCTCAAGGCCGCCCGCTCCCGGGTGACTGCCAGGTTCCGCAAAGCCGCTCGCGGGCGAACGGCTCAGTAGCAGAGCGCCCGGTGCCCCCGTGCGAACCTCCTGTATACTCAACCGTTCCAGTCTCCGAAGTTGGTTTCGTACTTCCACCATCCCCACCGCAGGTCCCCCTTTGGCGCAGCAACGCGCCGAATCTGCGCGCCGGATGTCACCCCAGGATTGAAACGTTCTTCTGAGACACCAGCCCTGTGAATTTCTGCGAGAGGATTTCTGTGAGAGATCGTTCGATCATGATGCGAGGCAAATGGATTTGCGGGCTGGCTTTCGCCGGCATGCTGGTATTGGCTCTCACCGCGCAGGCCCAGGTCAATCCCGACCTCTATGCCGGCCTCAGGTGGCGCAACGTCGGGCCGTTCCACGGCGGCCGCATCGCCTCCGTCAGCGGTGTCATCGGCCAGCCCGGCGTGTTCTACGCCGGCATGCCCCAGGGCGGCATCTGGAAAACCACCAGCGCCGGCGTCACCTGGTTCCCCATCTTCGACCAGGTGACCAGCGTCGACAGCATCGGCGCCATCCAGGTCGCTCCCTCCAATCCCGACATCATCTATGCCGGTGCCGGCGATCCCATCCGCGGCAGCCTCGGCAACGGCATGTGGAAGTCCACCGACGCCGGCAAAACCTGGCAGCATATCGGCCTTGAGGACACCGTCAGGATCGCCAACATCCTCGTCGATCCCAAAGACCCCAACCTCGTCCTCGTCGCCGCTCTCGGCGATACCACCCGCCGCGGCGGCGGTGTCTACCGCTCCACCGACGGCGGCCAGACCTGGACCATCGTCCTCAGG
>JBAUGH010000106.1:0-3978 GCA_049679565.1 Acidobacteriaceae bacterium | reverse complement strand
GGGCTGAAGCGGTTAAGGCTGAGCTGCTCGGCCAGGGTCACTGAATCCTGCACCGCTTCCGGATCGGCCACGTTGGCCGCCGAGGGCTTGTTCAGCGGTACCGCCGGCAGCGTGGTGTTGGGCTTCTCGCCGGTCGCGTGCCAGTCGCCGAACCATTTTTCGATGACCGCCTTTGCGTCCTCCGGGGTCACGTCGCCGATCACCACGATGGTCGTCAGGTCGGGACGGATGGTTGTGTCGTGATACGACTTCACGTCGCTGAGGGTCAGCTTCGACACCGTTTCCGGCGTCACCTGGCGCAGTACCGGGTCGCCCGCCGGCAGCAGCGCCAGATCGAGAGCGCGCCCAGTCCGGTACCCCGGGCTCTGCAGGTTTCCGGCGACAAACTGCGCGGTCTGCTGCTGCGTGATGGTGAAGGCCTGCTCCGGCAGCGCCGGATGCAGCTCGTTGTCGGCCAGCAGCTGCACGCCTCGCGAGAAGTCCTCCTTCAGCACCTTGAGCGAGAAGCTGTAACCCGCGCTTTCGTTGGCCGCAATGTCATCCAGCGCCTTCTGGAACGCGATCCGGTCGAGCGTGGTCGTTCCGTAGGAATAGAGCTGGTCGAGCACGTCCCCCACGCCATCCTGCCCCTGCGCGGTTTGCAGGTCGGAGTTGTGCTTCACCGACCCCAGCACCGTCACCGTCGGACTGGTGGTGTCCGTGCGCACGATCAGACGGATGCCGTTGGGCAGGGTTGAGTCGGATACCGGGATGAAGGTGGTCGGCACCTGCAGCTCATTCAGCGGCTTCGCGGCCCATTCGGGCAGCGCGACCGGCTTGGTCGGAGCCGAGGTCACGCTTTCTGCGCCGCCGAATCCTTTCGACGCCACCGGCGCGCCGGTGGGCACCGGCTTCAGCGTCGCGGTGATCGTGTTGGCGTTCAGCAAATACTGCTTCGCCACGCGATTCACATCGGCCAGGGTTACTTTTTTGATGGCGTCGATGTCCTGTTCCGGCGAGCTGCGCCCCTCCGCCGCCAGCGCGTTCGACCATACCGACGCCAGGTCCTCAATCGAATTGCGCTGGAACTCCGCCTGGGCGATCTCCGCCTTCTTGGCCGCATCCACCAGATCGGCCGGCACGCCGTTGGCCGCGTACCTGTTCACGATCTGCCGCATCTCTTCGAGCGCGGGCGTCGCGTCCTGCCCCGCCGGCAGCGCCACGAAGCCGTAACCGACGCTGGCTTTCGGATAGGTCTCCGCCAGGCCGAACTCCGCCGCCAGCGCTTTACCCGCCGGTACCATGCCGTAGATATCGCCGCGCTGGCTGGCCAGCACATCGGCCAGAATGTTCATCGCCGCGTAGTCCGGCGAGTCGGTGCCCGGCATGCGCCAGGCGATGAAGCCCGCGACGTAGGGCAGATTGCTGTCGAGGGTGAAGGTCTCCGGCTTCACCGGCTGCAGCTCGATCTTCGGATGCGCAGGCAGCGGATGGCTGGGAATGCTGCCGTACATTTCTTTGATTGTCGCCAGCGTGGTCGCCGGATCCACATCGCCCACCACAATCAGGATCATGTTCGAGGGCGTATACCACTGGTCGTAGAACGCCTTCAGCATCGCGCCGGTGGTCTTGTCGAACGACTCGCGCGTGCCCAGCGGATCGTGCGCGTAGGGCGTGCCCGCGAACAGATCGGCATTGAGCCGGTTCACGAATTTGTACGTCGGATTGGACAGATCCCGCGCCACCTCCTGCTCGATCGCGCCCCGCTCCTGGTCCCACTCCGCCTGCGAATCGTCCGCGCCCTTCAGGCAGGCCGCCTGGGCCTCGAGGGCAACGTTCACATCGGCCGCCGGCACGGTGGCAAAGTACTGGGTGATGTTCTGCTGCGTGTCCGCGTCGTTGTCGCCGCCCAGCAGCGCATAAATGGCCGCCGTCTGGTCGGCGGTCATGCCCTGGCAGCCGCGGAACGCCATGTGCTCCTGCGCGTGCGCCATGCCGGGAAAGCCCGCGGGAGTCTCATTGCCGCCCACCATGAAGTTGGCCTCGACGGTCGCCACCGGCGCCAGCGTGTTGCGAATGATGACGACCTTCATGCCGTTGGGCAGGGTGGCGCGCGTCACGTTCGCATCCGGGTTCGCGTTCTGGGCGTTCAGGCCAGGCGCAAGGCCGACCACCACCATCGCGGCAAGCAGGAAAGGCAAAAAGCGCAGACGCATCAGGGAAGTCCCTCCGGACAGCGATCTCTCTGGAATGGTAAAGGAAGGGTGGCGTCGGCCGCTGCGGGCGAGCCGATGGTAAACTTTGAAGGTAGACCTCTGCGGTTGTCGGGACGTGGCTCAGCCTGGTAGAGCACTCGCTTGGGGTGCGAGGGGTCGGCAGTTCAAATCTGCCCGTCCCGACCATTATTAGAATCAGCGGTTTACTCGGTCTTCCATCCTGGTGCAAATTGTAAGGCGAGTACTCAGTTCCTTCAACGATTATTCGCCCCCTTCACGGTACTTTCAGCCTTCTTAGCACGCGCTCAAACACTCGCCGGGGAATGCGGATAGTTCGGTAGCTGCGCTTGTGCATGGCCTCGGGGCGCTTCAACACGATCACCCCCGCCTCGCATTCAAACATTCGCGTTATCGTTTGTCGGGAAAAGCCCGTCAACACGGCCACCTCAGCCACCGTGTAGACCTCACCGATAATCGTGTTCCGCGTCATGGAGACGACTCCGGCTGTCTGCCGACCCCACGGCCTCGCAAACAAATCCCTCCCAACGGGGCGCTCTCCCCGGCAGCGCAGCAATCAGACCCCTGTGTCATCCGCGACCACCGCAAAAGGCACGTCCAGAGCCTTGAAGTGCTGCGCACCGCACCGCACTTTGTCCGCTTCTGCCGTTCGCAGCTTGAGATAATCCTTGGTGCTCTTCGTCTCCCGGACCAGGTAGAGGGTTTCATCTTCGTGCTTCACAATCGCCCAATCAGGGTTGTATTTACCCACGGGGGTCTCAATCTCGAACCAGCCCGGCAGTTTCAGAAAAAGCCGAATGTCTGTGCGCGCATCCAGGCGCTTGGCAAATGCGCGCTCCACTTGTGAGTCGTACTCAACGTAGTCATAGACGGACCGTTGCACCTGAATTGCCGTCAGGTAGTTGATAATCTCTTCCTGTTTGAAAAGCTCCATCTGCCACTCAAAATCAGGATCACCAGTGGAGATGCGCTCGTACTTGATGCCGTCCACGATCAGCCGATGCAGCTCTGCCTTTAGGGTTGCGGCGACCGCATCCATGAAGCGCTGAGGGTTGAGGAAGAAGTCCGGCAGTCGCCCCGACCCCTTCAGGATTCGCACCAGCGTGGAGCGGGTCAGTTCTGTCTGGGCTTGTAGGTATCCCAGCAGGTCCGGCAGCGGTCCCCGATACGCAAGCCGTTCTGTGCTCACGGCGCGGGCTTCACCAGTCACGCCCGCTTTTGTCACCCGCAACTCAGCCGTTGTGAAGCTGACTTCTACCTGCTCAACTTTTGGCATCTTGCGCAGCGCGGTGACAGCAAGCGTCACCAGTTCATCCGTATCAAACTCCACACGGTACGTTGTTCGCGGTTTGATTCGACTCCACAGCTCCTGGAACTCGGGGCTGGCAATCACTTCCTTGCGAAGCACATTCTTTTTCTCGTCGCGCTCTCTCCGAATGTGGCGCTCCATCTGGTACGAGGCCAGAACGTCAATCACCGCCGCTTCGTGCTCCTGGTACGGCTCGGGCAGTTGGAGGGTAAAGCCGGTGCGCGTTGGGTCGAAGGTCGGCTGGAGCTTGCCATCGGCGGCCAGGATTCCCGTCTTCACCAGCGCATTCCAGACCCCGTTGGACTCATCCCGCCCCAGCGGTTTCTCCTGCCCGTCCACCACCGCCGCAATCTTCGCAAAGGCCTGTATCGGGACCTTCCCGAAGGTCACGCCGCAGTCTTCCTCGTATTCCTCTTGCAGCGCTCGGGCAAAATCCTCGTAGCTCTCGTTCGCCAC
>JBAUGH010000105.1:0-2055 GCA_049679565.1 Acidobacteriaceae bacterium | reverse complement strand
TGCCTGACGTTCCAATCCCCCGGATGTGATATCGATCACCCGGACAGACCACGTTTTCCGCCCATTTGCCTCTTTCCTGGTGCGTTCAGCCCCCATGCCTCCCGCGCCGGCGGCAATGTAATGTATTTCCCATGACGAAAACAGCTCTGCCCCGCCCGCCCATGCTTCCCGCCCCTCGCTCCCTCGCCCCTCGCTTTCTCGCCCCTCGCTTCCTGCCTCTCGCCCTCAGCCTTCTCTCCCTCGCCGCTCTCCCCTCTCTGCCCGCTGCCGCGCAGTCCGATGCCCCCAAAACCCCGGCCGCCGCTCCCGCCCCCGAAAAAGCTCCCGACAAGACTCCCGACAAGGACAAGCTCCCGCCCCTTCCGCCCGACGCCCATGTCCAGCAAAGCATCCAGATGGACGGCAAAAAGCTCACCTACACCGTCACCGTAGGAACCCTCCCGGTGCGCGACCAGGACGGCAAAATCGCCGGCGAGCTGGTCTATACCGCCTACACCGTCGACGCTCCCAATCGCCCCGTCACCTTCGCCGTCAACGGCGGCCCCGGCGCATCCTCCGTCTTCCTCAACTTCGGAGCCATCGGCCCCAAACATCTCAACATGGGCAATCAGGGCGACAGCCCCTCCGATCCCGCAACCCTCAGCGATAACCCCGGCACCTGGCTCGACTTCACCGACCTCGTCTTCATCGACCCCATCGGCACCGGCTTCAGCCGCTCCCTTGTCTCCCCCGACGAAACCCGCAAGCTCTTCTGGACCACCGAGCCCGACATCGAATACCTCTCCCGCTCCATCTACGACTGGCTCGTCCGCAACGACCGCCTCCAGTCCCGCAAGTATCTCGTCGGCGAAAGCTATGGCGGATTCCGCGGACCCCGCATCACCTACTTCCTCCAGTCCCAGCTCGGCGTCGCCATGAATGGCGTCGTCCTCGTCTCGCCCTATCTCAATCCCACCATCGAGCAGAACGGCGACCTCTCGCCCATCCCCTGGATGGTCACCCTCCCCTCCATCACCGCCGCCAATCTCGAACGCCAGGGCAAGCTCACCCCCGAAGCCATGCAGTCCGTCATCGCCTACACCCTCGGCGACTACGCCACCACCCTCATCAAAGGCCGCTCCGACCCCGCCGCCACCGACGCCATGATCCAGAAGGTTACCCAGATGACCGGCCTCGATCCCCAGTTCGTCAAGTTCTCCGGCGGCCGCCTCGAAACCGGCGCCTATCTCCGCGAGGTCCACCGCGAACAGGGCAAGGTCGGCTCCGTCTACGACTCCAACGTGACCATGTTCGATCCCTTTCCTTACTCTCCGGAAGATCGCGCCAACGACCCGCTGCTGGCCACCCTCATCGCACCCACCACCACCGCCATGGTCGACTTCGATACCCGCGTCGTCGGCTGGAAAGTCGATGCCCGCTACAACGCGCTCTCCTACGACGTGGCCGAGCACTGGAACCGCGATCAGGAACTCCGCTCCGGTTCGGTAACGCAGTTACGCGACGCCGTAGCCGCCGATCCCAAACTGCAGGTCATGATCGTCCACGGATGGAACGATCTCTCCTGCCCCTTCATGGGCTCCATCCTGACCGTCAACCAGATGCCGGTCATGGGCGATCCCACCCGCGTCTCCGTCCACGAGTTCCCCGGAGGCCACATGTTCTACACCCGCGAAGCCAGCCGCATCGCGCTGCACAAAGACGTGGAGGCAATGTTCAGCAAACACTAAGGACTCGCCGTCCGGACGGGCGCGCTTCGCGCAGGAACGCGCCTTCTTAACCTCAGGGCGCAGGGACTGCGGTTCCCTGCGCCAACCTTCCAGGACACCGACCATCCACTCATCAACTTCCAAGGGGCCCGCGCAAAGGCAACTGACCCCCTCCGGCATCCCTTTAGACCGCTCCACGGAGCCATCCCAAGAAACTGTCAAGCTTTTCGCCCCCACACCGAAGTAATGACTCCTCATAACAAGTCACTTACAAGCCGCTAACTGCCAACAAAGTTGGCAGTCTTTAGCTCCGGATTTGATATACTAAAGATATAGGGTAAGAAAAGAA
>JBAUGH010000104.1:0-10925 GCA_049679565.1 Acidobacteriaceae bacterium | reverse complement strand
CCAGACATGACATACCCGCGCTGCAGATCCATTCGATCGCGAGCGCATTCTCAGGGATTCAGCCTATGACCATCAGCCGCAGAGAGTTCTTTCGTACATCAGGCGGGGCATTCACGAGCATGATTCTTCCCAGCATTCCGGCACTTGCAGAGACCCGGTCGAACGCCGTGATCGACGCACATGCGCACGTCTTCACGAACCATCTTCGTCTGGCGCCGTTTCATCGCTATACTCCCGATGAAAGCGCGCCGGCAGGAGAGTATCTGGCGCTCCTCCGAAAATTCGGGTTCACCGGTGGAGTCATCATTCAGCCCAGCTTTCTCGGAAGCGACAACAGCTATCTCCTGTCCTGCCTCCGTCAGTACCCTGGGGTCCTTCGCGGCGTCATCGTGATCGATCCGCGCATCGGCCTCCACACCATCGACGATCTCCGGCATTCCGGATGCACCGGCATACGCCTGAATCTGTTCGGGCTGCCCGATCCTCCGCTGCAGGATCCGGAATGGGCAAAGATTCTGGCGCGCATGCGTGCGGTCGGTTGGCACGTCGAGCTGCATGTTGAGGCGGAACGCATTCACGAGATCGCGCCACCCATCCTCGACGCCGGGGTCCGCCTCGTCATCGATCACTTCGGCCGTCCCAGTCCGGCATTGGGAATCGACGATCCCGGCTTCCGTTACCTCCTGTCCCTGGGTCCCACACGTCAGGTCTGGGTCAAGATTTCCGCAGCTTATCGCAACGGCAACGGAGGTCGTGGAGAGCAGGTCGCGCTCGCCGCGGTCCCGCTGCTGAAGCGCGACTTTGGACCGGACCGGTTGCTCTGGGGCAGTGACTGGCCCCACACCCAGTTCGAGAAGGTCATGAATTACCAGATTGCCTATGATTTCCTTTTGAAGATGCTGCCCGACCCGCAGGAGCGGCAGATTGTTCTCGGCAAAACTCCGCGGGAGCTCTACCTCTTCTCCTGATGCCGGAGACAAACCCAGACTGGGAAATGCCAACCCTTCGCGGCTCGGCACGGGAGAGCTGAGTGTCATCCGAACGGATCTTCCCAACTGGCCTTCCTGGGTTCCCCGGAAGTAAGCGATCCAAACTGGCTACGGCTCGGTCGTCATAATCGATCGATGGCCGGTCACGGTGGTCCAGTAATCCATCCAGCGCTCACGGATGCCGTTTGTGCGCTCGATCAGCTCGGTGCTGGGCGATTTGCCATGCTCGACCACCATCACCATGCCGGTGTTGAAGTCTCGTTGCGAGTGCTCGACATCGGGCAGGCGCGGGCCCTCCGCGGCGATCACGTCCTGGATTGTGACCCGGGTGCGGTCGGCTCTGAAAATCGGATGGCCGTTGGCGTCCCTGCCGCTGCGTACCAGGTTCCTGAGGATGAAGAAATCAGGTACTTCCGACGGTGAGATGAACCCCATGAGATAGAGATCGAGAAAGGAATAGCCCGTCGCCGGAACATAGTAATTGTCATCCAGCTGAGTAAAGGTTCCGTCGAAGTTATCCTGCCACACGCCGCCGCCCATGGCAGAGGCCTCGGTGGGGCGCTGATAGGGGAAGGCGACCGGCGCCTGCAGCCCCATCGCCCAATGTACCGGTCCGAGATCAATCGTTTCTCCATTCACCTTTGCCGATACGAACGCCGCCCAGCGATGGCCCATCTCATGCCCAATTTGCGACATGGCATAGTCATACGGAGGAATTTTGCCATTGGGGGTGCGCTCGGCCAGCTGTTGCAGGTAATCGCCGATGTTATGGGTGTCGCTGCTGGTGAAGCTTTGCGGGGGATATTCCTGCATTTGATTGGCCCCCACATAGACGGGCTGAATGAACTGCCACTGAAATCTGCCCTTGCTGCAATAGTCGGAAAGCCTACCCTGCTCCGCGCCAATACCGGTAACTTTGCCGCCGGCTGGTCCGCCGCCCAGAGGTCCGTCGCTCGATGTGCCTGCCTCAGGGTTATCGATGCGAAAATCGGAGTAATAGGCCAGCAGGTCAAACTTATCCCCCAGGACCTGGATGACGGAACAGGTGAGGTCCTGCATGCGAGGTGGATTCAGATAATGGAAGGCTTCAAAGACGACCGGGTAGGGACCGCTGCTCGGCGGCAGGGAGGAAAAGTGTACTTCAGGACTGGCCACACCGGCGAGCGTGACAGGGTGCGGGGGAATCTGCGCCGGCGTGAGCATCGAGGGCGCCTGCACCGCTGCGCTGACGTAGACGACGTCGCCCGGTTTGTAGCCCTCAGGCAGCGTCCCCTGCACAGCGATGGAGTTCCCGTCGACCGCGACCTGGCGCGCCAGCCCGGATCCGAAAGCGAGATAGCGCGGGCCCATGTGGAACGTGCCGCGGGTCCGGCCTCCAAAACCCCGGATGGCCCAGACGACATCGTTGCGACCCCCCGGGCTGCAGCCACCCGACGGCGCCCGGCGATCGAGACAGACGAAGTAAGCAAGCCCCGCAATGCCTGGATCAGTAGTGGGCAGCATCGGGCCGCGACCTTCCAGGGATACTTTGAAGTAAAGATGATTCACCTCACTGATGCCGATGCTGCGGATGTCGAGATTCGCAGGCATAGAAGGAATCCCAGGAGTCGAGAACGACCCGAGGGTCTTCTCCCCTTCGTGCGGCACGAGAGGATAGATACCTACGATGGCGTCGCGCGCAGCAACCTTATCCCAGGACAGGTCGATAGCGCCATCCTTGTGTAACACCGCTTGAAACCGATTGATCGTGGGTGTCCAGGTCCAGTCCTGAATTCCTCCATAGGGCTCGGTAAGGCTCCAGCTGATGACGGCTCGGTCGGGCAGATCCTTCAGATAGCGCGTGCCCGACATGCGGGGTTTAAAGAAGACGCTGATTGCCGAGACGCGGTTTACGAATTCAGGAGCGGCATCCTTGAGTTCCGCGAAGCGCTCGACCGACAGGCCTCCGCCGCGATTCACAGGGGAGAAGCGACGCTCCTCGGCGCCTCCGGATTGCTCCGAAGGCCCAAAGACGATCGATCCTGTGACGCCAACCGAGAGCGACGTCCAGGATTTTCCCGAGAACGGGAAGGCGAAATTCTTCAGCGTAATGTCGGGAGAGGAGAGGGCAGGGCCAAATTCAGAATCCCATGCGAAAGGAATCGCCTGCACACGGTAGCCTGTGCCGTCGGGCGTGAAGCGCAGCGTGCGATGCTGCAGGTCGAACAGGTTGGCCTGGCCCAGCGTGCCCCGTTTGAGGGTGAGGAGGATCAACTTCCCCCGCACGCTCACGGTGCCGATCGAATGGCCTGGCTCCTCGCCGAACTGCGCATGAGCCGCCTGCTGGCACAGTGGGATGGCGGTGAGCAGGACGGCTGCCGTGGCCAGCTTTCGCCAGGCATGCGCGATGCGAGACGCGTTGCTGCAGGGACTCGGGACAACACAAGGATTCATGTTCATTCGTCTCCCTTTGCCTGCAATGCACAGGCTGTCTGAGGAAGAAGCGCTCTAGAGAGCGCCAAATTCCTGCAGCGCTTCCCTGGCGCCCGCGATGTTAGTCAGCTTCATCTCGGCGTATTTGCGTGAGAGCACGACCCCAGGGGCGCCCGCCTCGAGCGCCGCCAACGTCGCAGCATTGACATCGGAGGGCTGGGTCCGTTTTTCGTTCAGGCCGGTGGGGATATCGATGTCGATGCCAGGGTAGACAGGGATCTGACCGTCTACGTCGGCGATGGCCTTCTTCGTCTCCACACCGACCGACGCGCCCGACAATCCTGCCGTAGGCAGTTGATCCAGGCCGGGCTGATCGCTCAGGCCCATCATCTCGTAAGTCATTTGCAGCACCTGATCCGGCGCCATGTCGCGAAACACGGTGGACTGAATGTTGCGGATATATCGTGCCAGGCGCGGGCCGGCGCAGTTGTTGTACGGGCAAGGCTTAATAAAATCAGAAACGTGCATGAGTCGCGCATAACTCACGTCTGCGCTGTAGAACGGGCTCATGGTAATGAGGTGCATGATGTGCCAGCCAACCTGTGCCCTGGGCTTAATCGATTTGGCGGTGCCATAGACGAGGCCGTACATCTCCTCCTGGCTGCGGTTCCAGAAGCGCTCCCAGGCCAGGATTTCCGGATACTCGAGCAACACGCGCCAGAAGGAGACGAAGGTTCCATCTGCATTCCGAGGGCTGCCGAGGGTGCTGGTCACCCACCGGTCCAGCTCTATGTAGCCTTGCCTTGCCCGTTCGGAATCGATGCCCTGATCGCGACCTTTGCGCATGCAGTGCGGGCAGAAACAACTGATGTAGGACCTGCCCGCAACGAGAGATCCAAAGTGCGCTCCGATGGTGCTGTTGAGAGGCCCCTGCCGTTCTGACTCCCACATCAGGCCGTCCACATCGTTGTTGGTCACCCAGTCGGAGACCATCGACATCAGAAAACTGCGGGCATTCGGATTATTGAAGCACGTGGTGCGGCCCAGCCGACCATATAAGTCGATTTCGCACACCGTCTCGAAGTTCGGGATCAGCCTGGGGTTGTAGGCTTCCTCAAAGAGCGCATACACCTGCGTGCCCTTCGCCCTGGCGCTGGGGATTACATCGGCGAGGATATCGAAGTCGCCCAATTCGGGTGCGCGGATGTCCCGAATGGGAGATTCACTGTAGAACTCCGGATGTACCTTCGTGTAACTGCCGCCATGGATTTCGTCGTAGCTCTGCGCACCGTGATCGGGTAACGGCTCGCCATGGACCTGCCGACCAGCCAGCCCGGTTCCGTAAGTGAAGACGGTTGCCATCAGCGCGTTCACGCCGCCTTTCTCCCTGAGCGTGTCGAGGCATTTGTCCACGCCCTCATCGACAAAGGATCGGGCGCCGATCTGGATGGCGACAAACTTCTTCTTTCCCCGGCCGGGGATTCCGCGAAGTTCGCTCGCTTCTGCGGGCGCGCGCCGCTGCGGAGCCTGCGTCAATTGTCCAAGCAGAGCCGTTCCCGGGGCCATGGCCAGCGCCTGGGCAGTGAGGCCCTTCAGGAAGCTTCTCCGGTCAGGGTCCCGTGGACCCGGGTTATCAGCCTCGCCTGCGCCCAACTGTCCCTTGATCTCATGCTCCATCGAAGATCCTTCTCCTTCTGGCGCCTCTAACTGCGGATGATCTCGACTAAGGACTTCGAGCTTCCGGCCGGGATGCGCAGCTGCAGAGTCTTCACTGCCCCAGGAACGAATTCCTGCGTCTCCTGACCACAAATAAGCTTGTAGCGGTGCGCCGGCAATCCAGAGACCAGAAGCTCCGACTGGTTGCCGCCTGTGCTGGCGGTCTCCAGCACGAAAAGGAAGCGTTGCCGATCGGGGAACCATTGGATGGGCTGTTCTTTGGCGAACCGCGCGCCGGTCAATTCGAAATCGATCTTCTGACCGGCCGTACGGAGGCGCAGGCGGCGGCGCACGCCGTCGCGGGGGATGATGCGCAGGGAAGACTTCTCGTCGCGCATTTCGCCGCCGAAGCAAAAGCGCCCAAACACCGAATCGTCGGCCACGATCGTGGCAGCGGTGCGGAGGGCGCCGCAATAGCCGAGATCCGTCTCGCAGGAGTAATACCATGCACCGCGGTGGTGCGGTTGTCCGAGCCAGGTCATTCCGTAAGCAGCCGGCTCGAAACCACCGCCCGTTCCGCCGTCATTGGCCTCGCCGGGAAACCAGTACCCATACCCGGACTCGGGCGTGCCGCTATTCATCAGGGACCACGAGCTGAGGAAGGAAGCGTAACCGAGGCGGATGGTCGCGTCCGGATCGAGGGACTCATTCAGAGCGTGGTTCAGCACTCCCCACCCTCCCATCGGGGACATGTAGCTCAGGGTGAAGGAGTCGCCCCCGCCGGCCCGATAGTCGCTGCCGTAGTAGTAGTACGCTTTTTCCACGACGCCGCGGCAGAAGAGGTTGGCGCGTATCTGCTCTTTGGAAAACGCCGCGGCCTGCTGCGGCGTGATTCCCGGAGTCGATGGGTGATCGAGCGCGTAGCGGGCGATTGCCTGGGTCGACTCGAAGCCGGTGGAATCGAAGGCATATTCCGAGCCAAAGAGGTTGGGGTTACCGGCCACGAAGAATGCCACCTTCTTCTCCCAATGACCGCGCAAGCGGGAAGCCTCGTCGTGCTTGCCGACAAGATCCAGTTCTTCGATCAGCTGGGGAATAACAACCTCGTTATAGAAGCCGGTGTCGTACGCGGACCAGCCGGTGACCTCCATGGGAATGGTGAACATACCGAGCGCAGTACCGTAGGCGCGTTCAAGATAGGTTGCGCGGTCGAGCTTCAATTGAATCCCCGGATAATCGCGGGCGATGCGGTACATCCCGAAGTACATTACGACGATGTGCGGATAGTCGTAGCATCGCCAGATATGCAGCTTGCCCTTGGGGCCCGGGTCGCTGCTGTCGCGGTTGTGCTTCCAGTCGGGGATGCCATAGATGCCATAACTGTAAGTCTCGCCGGTGGTTCGCTGCAGGCCGCCCCAGACGAAGTGTTCGATGTAATAGTCCAGGGCCTCCACCTCGGCCTGGTTTGGAAATTCCGCGTTCTTGCTGGCCAGATAGGCGGGTTTGCTCAGCCCTGGGTCGTCGCAGGTAACTTCATAAATGCGCCAGCCTTTGATCTGATCGTAGTTATCCGGGCTCAGGCGCACCTGCGACTCCTGGTTCCACTCCGGCAGCAGGCCGTTATACCACTTGCTCGCATCGCGAATCTGATGGCTGGTGGTGAATGCGGCGCGCTTGTGAATGAGCGTTTCCAGGGGCTCCGCAGCGAAGAACTCCAGCCGGGTCGCGCGGCCTGCGCCGTGGTTCACGGTCAGCAGGTTCTCGCCCAGCCGGTTAAACCTCACGCGGTAGAGCTTTCGTTCCTCCCTCTCGCCCAGAGATTCAATCGTGGTGAGCTCCGGGTGCTCGGCAACGATGCTGCTGATGGGGTCATGAGAGCGGATGGCAATGCATGTGGACAGGTCAGCCGGCACCGTCATCCCAGGAGCAACCTCGACGTCCAGCAGTTCCGCCTCGACCAGCCGCTGCCGTACGCCCGCGTAATCCTGGGCCCAGGCCAGCTGGAAACCATACTGGCGCCGATCCCCGGCGTCGCCGGCGGGCGCAAGCGTTACGCTTGTGCGAGGCTGACGCCAGCGGCCGCCGTGCGCCTTCACCTCCTCCCCCGCTGCTGTCGAATGAGCATACACGCGATAGGCGGGGTAGGTGCGAGGCTGCTCGCTCTGCAGCCGGAGATGATCCCAGTATTCCAGGGACGTGTTCCGTTCCGGGGTCATCACCAGGCAGGGACCCACACTGTTGGAACGCATCCAGAACAGGAACGAGCCATGCCCGGAGATGAAGCTGTGCTTCAGGACGGGCAGGGATGGAGCGTTTTTGGGACTGAAGGTGGAGTGCATCGGCAGCGGCAGAGCCAGGTCGCCGATCTCGATCGGATCCGAGGACGTGTTTTGCACTCCAATGGCCCAAAGCACGAGTTTGCCCTGCGGTTTCAGCTGGAAGGTGAGCGCGAGAGCTTCGCCACCATCATCCTGCGCGCGCCAGATGGGGTGCTCGGTTGAGGGCGCAGAGGCTTCGGCGGTGTTGAAGCGTTGCCACGGTCCGTTGGGCCGGCGCCACGCGATCTCAATATGACCCAACTTCTGCCCCATCGCCACGTAGTTGGTGGGGAAGGTATCGGATGCAAAGCGAAGACTGGTGAGTGCGCTCCCATCAAATTCGAGAAGAAATGGCGAGGCGCCGTCGCCGGCCGGGACCAAACCGTCGAAGGGGTTATGCTCTGCGGCAAGAGCATGCGATGAGAGAGAAAGACCAGCTGCAACGGTGGCAGCTCCCAGCAGGAACTCACGACGGTTCGCGCCCATTCACCACCCTCAGAGACAAATTGTATACAAAGATGTATGTAATGAAGTCAAGCAGGCAGATGCGTGGTAGGCGGATGTGCGACATCGCCCGCAGTGTCTGAACCGGCATGTGGTTTCGGTTCCGGCCTGGAAGAATCTGATACGGTGGGCAGCGTGGCTCATCTGGAAATGCATAACCCGGGGCAACGCGCCGCGACGAAACGCTATTATCTGTCCACCCGGAAAGACCGCAGTGCTGCTGCCGCGAACCTCATCGAGGGGCTCCACGCTGCGGGCTGGGAGCGAACCTATACCTGGAGCGATCTCGGCAGGGCCGGTGTCGAAGCGTTCGCCGCGGCCGCTTCCACGGAGTTGGAGGCTGTCCGCGCGGCCGATGTCCTCATCGTCCTGCTGCCCGGAGGGTTTGGGACCCATGTGGAGATTGGCGCCGCGCTGGCGCTCGGCAAACCGGTCGTCCTTCACGCCCCCGATCGGAAAACGCTGGAAACCCCGTATCCCTGCATCTTTCATTACCACCCCGGCGTCACGCTGATGGTGTCAGAAGCGATGCAGGTACCGGACCTGGTCGAGGCCATGGAACGGGTTCGAAACGCGGCGCGCGCGCGGCCTTTCTGAAGGCTCGCTTCTTTCCGGCCTGTGAGAGGATGGGACCGGAGGAATTACTTTGGCCACCGAACTAAAGCGGGGCGCACTCCGATGAGCGAACAGAAGGGCAGGGACCTCTTCGATCTCAGCGGCCGGGTCGCCATGGTGGTAGGCGGCAGCTCCGGCATCGGGCGTGCCATCGCCCTGGGCCTTGCCGACGCCGGGGCCGACGTTGTCGCCAGCTCGCGCCGCAGTCGCGAAGTTGCCGAAGTCACCGCCGAGATTCGCAAAAAGGGCCGCCGCTCGCTCGCCATCACCTCCGATGTTCTGGAGCGCAGCACCCTTGAGAATCTGCACTCCGAGATTGTCGCTGCCTTCGACAGGGTAGACATCCTGGTGAACGCCGCAGGAACCACGCGGCGCGTCCCGACCCTCGAGATGCCAGAGAAGGACTGGCGCACGATCCTGCGCACCAACCTGACCGGAATGTTTCACGCCTGCCAGATCGTAGCCCCGGGCATGAAGCAGCGCGGCTGGGGGCGGATCATCAACATCGCCTCGCTGGCCACCTTTCTGGCCTTTCGCGAGGTTGCTGCCTATGGAGTCAGTAAGGCCGGCGTCGGCGCGTTGACCAAGTCCCTCGCCATCGAGCTGGCCAGCGACGGCGTGTGCGTCAACGCCATCGCCCCCGGATTCTTTCCCACCGAGCTGAACGAAATGCTTCTCGAAAATACGCCCCGCGGCCGCGAAGTCCTGATGCGCACTCCGATGCAGCGCTTCGGCGAACTGGAGGAGCTCGTGGGGACAGCCATCTTCCTCGCCTCGGAGAGCGCCTCCTTCGTCACCGGCCAGATCCTGGTGGTGGATGGCGGATACCTCGCCAGCGGCGTCAATCAATAGACCTCCTCCAGGCTTCCCGGTGTAGAGTGTTACTTTGCTCCCCGGAAGCAGGCAGGATGGAAAGGGAACGTTCACAGGAGGAGCGAGTGGCGCCGGGGCCGCAGGTGCGGGCAGCTGATCCCAGGCCGTCAGCCACTCCCGGACTCATGCGTGGACCCGTGCGCGGCATTCGTCATGTCGATCTGAGCGATGTGCAGCTCGCCTCCAGCGAAACGGCGCGGCGCATCAACCGCGACATCGTGCTGGAGATGATCCGCACCAGCCAGCCGATTTCTCGCGCCGACCTGGCTCGCCGATCCGGCCTGCAGCGCAGCACCGTTTCTCAGATCGTCGAGCAGCTCATTCGCGAAAAATGGGTCCGTGAAGGCTCCGTGGCCACCGCGCCCCGCGGCCGCCGGCCTACGCTCGTCGGCCTCAATGAAGAACTGGTCGCCATCGCGCTCGACATTCACCCCCGTCAGGCCATCGTGGCGGTCGTCGACCTCAACGGGCGCCTGCTCTCCCGTTCCCTCGTGCCCCTCACTTCTGACCCCGTTGCCTCCACCCGCCTCATCGTCGAGTGCATGCAGCGCATGAGTCGCGCGACCCCGCGCAAGTCCCCCGAGGGCATCGGCATCAGCCTGCCGGGTCGCGTCGATCCCGCCACCCAGAAGATGACCTTCGCCCCCAACCTCCACTGGCCCGAGTTCGATCTGAAAAAAGTGATCGAAACCAAAATGGGCCTGCCGGTCAAAATGGAGAACGCCGCCACTGCCTGCCTGCTCGCCGAACTCACCTTCTCGCGCATGGATGGTGTTCGCGACGCGGTGCTCGTCACCGTTTCCGAAGGCGTGGGCACCGGCGTCTTCGCCAACGGCCAGTTGATCTCCGGCCATCACGGTCTGGCCGGCGAGTTCGGGCACATCCCCGTCGATCCCGACGGACCCCGCTGTGCCTGCGGGCAAAAGGGCTGTTGGGAGACCTTCGCCTCCTGCCGCGCCGCCCTGCGCTACTACCGCGATCTCCAGCCCAAAAAGCGCGGCATCGCCTACCACGAATTGCTCAACCTTGCCGAAGAGGGCGATGCCTTCGCTGCCCAGGCTCTCCAAAAGCAGGCGCAGTGGATCGGCCGCGGCCTCCGCATGATCCTCGCCGCCCTCTCGCCCAGCACCATCCTCATCGCCGGCGATATCACCTCCGCCTGGCATCGGTTCGCCCCCATCCTCGAAAAGGAAGTCGCGGCCCTCACCCTCGCCGGTGAGCCCCCCCTCATTCGCCCCACCCACGAGAGCGAGATCGCCCGCCTCCGCGGCGCTGCGGCCCTTGTCTTTCAACGCCGCGTTTCTCCGGAGCCCGCCGCCTCCCAGGCTGCGTCGTCTTCCGGCCCGGACATCCTTCAAACGCAAACTGCCTAGCCACGCCCGCGGTTGGGTGACAGTCCGCTTCCTGCGCGATGCTTTCCCTATGACGTCCTCCACAACAACCCGGGAACCTCGGTGGGCAGTTCGACGCTGGGAGAAATCACCAGCTTTGGACCCGCCTACTCACCCACCCAGGGCGCCCGTTCGCTGCAGTTCAGCGGCCGCTTCCAGTTTTAGCC
>JBAUGH010000103.1:0-8257 GCA_049679565.1 Acidobacteriaceae bacterium | reverse complement strand
GAGTGGGAAATGGCTAGGGCCTCGGCCTTCTCCGGCTGCCAGCTGCGCACCCTCTCCGCCCGTCGCGGCATCCTCGCCTGGAGCGAGATCGAGCCGCACATCACCGGCAAGCATTATCACCGCGCCTCCACCGGCCTCATCTGTCTCGAGAACACCCATAACATGGCGGGCGGCACCGTCACCCCGCTCGAAGTGATGGAAGAAATCTGGGCCGGCGCTGCGGAGCGCAAGCTCCCTGTGCACCTCGATGGCGCCCGCGTTTTCAATGCCTCGGTCGCGCTCGGCATCGGCGTCCGCCAGCTCACCCGCGGCTTTTCGACCGTCATGTTCTGCCTCTCGAAAGGCCTCGGCGCCCCGGTCGGCTCCCTGCTTGTCGGCTCATGGGAGCAGATGGACCGCGCCCGCAACATCCGCAAGGGTCTGGGAGGCGGCATGCGCCAGGCTGGAATCCTCGCCGCCGCCGGCCTCATCGCCCTCGAAGAAGGTCCGCACCGCCTCCACGAGGACCATGCCAACGCCCGGCTGCTCGCCGAACGCCTTGCCACGCTGCCGCAGGTGGAGATCGACCTCGAAGCCGTCCGCACCAACATCGTCATCTTCACCCTCCGCAATCAGGGCAACGCCGCCGCGCTCGTCGACAAGCTCAAAGCCCGCGGCGTCCTCGCCGGAACCGTCGGCCGGCACAGCGTTCGTTTCGTCACCCACCTCGACGTGAACCGCGCCGCCTGCGAGGAAGCCGCGCGCATCGCCGCCGAGCTGATCGCCGCCTGAGGTTGGCGCAACTCTCGAAGTAAGTCGGCAGTGCCTCAGATTGAGTTTCTGTAAATCGTGAAGAGTGGACCTAATCGAGAGCTGCGAATGCGGCCGCGTGGCGCAGCTCGCCGGTTGTAACGGGCAGCGGTGGCGATAGCCTGAGCACCATAAAATGACGTCCGGCGTAGGGGGAAGTGAATCCTGCGGCGGCCTCTCTCTCAAAGCCGAACCGTTCATAGTAGTGCGGATCGCCCAGAACGAAGATGGCGGCCCAGCCTTCGCTGCGAGCGCGGCTCACAGCGCTGGTAACCAGGGCTGATCCGATGCCGCTCCGCTGTCGTGTGGGGATCACCGATACGGGAGCAAGCGCCAACGCTCGGAAGGGAGCATCCATCCGGGACAGCAGAATATGACCGACGATCTGGCTGTTTTCAAGGGCCACCAGCGAGAGGACGCTGTCGCCGGCTTCTCGCAGTTTTTTTACGAGTTCAGCCTCCGCCGGTCGACCGAATGCAGATGAAACGGCTCGGTAAACAGTTTCCCGGTCGCGTGGGCTTTCATCGCTGACCTCAATCATGCCGCGATTGGAGCACAGAGCGGCGCCGCTGGCAAAATACGGACCTTCTCGGGACTGAGACACTGCCCCCGGGGATCACGGATTCCCGGGGGCGGAAGTCTATAATAAGAGCGTCATGCCCAAATATTCCATCGTCGTCCCATTCCACAACGAAGAAGAGAACGTAACCGTCCTCTACGACCGCCTCAAGGGTGTCATGGAGCACGTGGGCGATTCCTTCGAGCTGGTTTTCGTGGACGACGGCTCCAACGACCGCACCTGCCGCCTGCTCGAAGAAATCGCCGCCGTGGACAGCCGCGTCCTGGTCGTCAAACTGCGCCGCAACTTCGGCCAGACCTCCGCCCTGGCCGCCGGCTTCGATCACGCCGAGGGTGAATTCGTCATCGCTATGGATGGCGACCTGCAGCACGATCCCAACGAGATTCCCAACTTCCTCGAAAAGCTGGAGGAGGGTTATGACGTGGTCAGCGGCTGGCGCAAAGAACGCATCGACAACTTCGTCATGCGCCGCATCCCTTCCCGCTGCGCCAACTGGCTCATGGCCAAACTCTCCGGCGTGGACATCCACGACTTCGGCACCACCTTCAAAGCCTATCGCCGCGACGTCATCCAGAACATCCCCCTCTACGGCGAAATGCACCGCTTCATTCCCGCGCTCGCCTCCTGGTACGGCGCCAGCATCTGCGAGATTCCCATCACCAACATGAACCGCGAGCGCGGCCAGTCGCACTACGGCATCGGCCGCACCTTCCGCGTGTTCTTCGACCTGCTGACCATCCGCTTCCTGCTCAAGTACATGACCCGCCCGCTGCATTTCTTCGGCGCGCTGGGTGCTCTCGGCATCTTCGGCGGCGGCGCCATCTCGGTCTTTCTGCTTGCGCTCAAGGTCGTCACCCATCAGCATGTGATGGATCAGCACGGGCCGCTTTTCGTCATTGCCGCGGTCATGATGCTGGCGGGAACCCAGATGCTGGCCATCGGCCTGCTCGGCGAACTGCAGGTGCGGCATTACCACGCGGCCACCCAGCGCGCCCCCTACACCATCGATCGTCTGGTCCGCTTGCGCGCCTCGGAAGAGTCCAGCATGCTGCCCGACAATTAGGCTGATGATTGTCATTCTGAGCGAAGCCGAGGAACGCGCAACCCGATCTTCCTGCTCCTGAATCCCATAAACGGATTTTCCGAAGTGCAGTTCGTATAATCCGTAATCAATGCGTGCGGCACAACCTGCCGATCCTGGCAGGAAGCTGGGCGCATGCGGCATCGAAGCCATGCAGAAACCCGCGGACGGAAGAAAGCGCGTCGTCATCGAAAGCGTTCGGCCGGAGATTGACGCCGGCCGCTTTCCCATCAAACGCATCATCGGCGACTCCGTCCAGGTCGAAGCCGACGTCTTTGCCGATGGCCACGACCATGTTGCTGCCCGCCTCCTCTTTCGCTTCCGCGAGATTCCCTCCTGGACCGCCGTCCCTATGCGCCCCCTCGGCAACGACCGCTGGCGCGCCGAGTTTCCCGTCAGCCGCATGGGCGAATACCTCTATACCATTGCCGGCTGGATCGACCACTTCGACACCTGGCGCAGCGATCTGGAAAAGCGCATCGCCGCCGGCCAGAACATCGCCGTCGATCTGCTGAACGGAGCGGTGCTCGTCGAACAGGCCGCCGAACGCGCTCCCCGCGATGAAGCCAGCGATCTCCGCCGCTGGGCCACGCTCCTGCGCTCTACCGGCAACCTCGAAAAAGCTCAGGCTACCGCCCTCGATCCCGCTCTCGCCGCCACCATGGCGCTCTATCTCGACCCCGCCCTGGAGACGCGCTTCGAGCGCGAGCTGCGCGTCACCGTCGACCGCGAAAAAGCCCGCTACTCCGCCTGGTACGAGCTGTTCCCCCGCTCCACATCCCCCGAGCCCCGCAAACACGGCACCTTCCGCGACGCTGAAGCTCGCCTCGACTACGTCGCCCGCCTCGGCTTCGACGTGCTCTACCTCCCGCCCATTCATCCCATCGGCCAGGCCTTCCGCAAAGGGAAGAACAACACCACCACGGCTGAATCCGGCGATCCCGGCAGCACCTGGGCCATCGGCTCGGCCGAAGGCGGCCACACCGCCATCCATCCCCAGCTCGGCACCCTCGACGACTTCCGCCACCTGCTCCAGGCCGCTGCCGCCAAAAATATCGAGCTGGCCCTGGATATCGCTTTCCAGTGCTCACCCGACCACCCCTGGGTTCAGGAACATCCTGCGTGGTTCAAACACCGCGCCGACGGCAGCATTCAGTACGCAGAAAATCCTCCCAAGAAATATCAGGACATCTACCCGCTCGACTTCGAGAGCAGCGACTGGCAGGGCCTGTGGAACGGCCTGCGCGACGTGTTCCTCTTCTGGATCGAGCAGGGTGTCCGCATCTTCCGCGTCGACAACCCGCACACCAAGGCCTTTCCCTTCTGGGAGTGGTGCATCGCCGAAATCAAGCGCGATGCCCCCGACGCCCTCTTTCTGGCCGAAGCCTTCACCCGTCCGCGGGTGATGCAGCGTCTCGCCAAGCTGGGCTTCACCCAGTCCTACACCTACTTCACGTGGCGCAACACGAAGCAGGAGCTGACGGAATACTTTACCGAGCTGACCCAAACCCAGGTCTGCGAGTACATGCGCCCCAACCTCTGGCCCAACACGCCCGACATTCTTGCTGAGCCGCTCCAGATCGGCGGCCGTCCTGCTTTCCTGGCGCGCCTCGTTCTCGCCGCCACGCTCGGCCCTAACTACGGCATCTACGGTCCCGCCTTCGAGCTGGGCGAAAACAAGCCGCTCCGCCCCGGCAGCGAAGAGTATCTCCACTCCGAGAAATACGAAATTCGTCACTGGAATCTCGACTCGCCCCACTCCATCGCCGGCGCCATCGCCACCGTCAATCGCGCCCGCCGCGAAAACGCCGCCCTGCATGCGAACCACGACCTCTTCTTCCACCCCACCGACAACCCGTACCTGATCGCCTACAGCAAATCCAGCCGCGATGGCAGCAACTTCATCCTTACCGTCGTGAACCTCGACTTCTTCCACACCCAGTCCGGCTGGATCACCCTCGATCTCGACCGCTTCCAGCTTCGCTCCGATGAGACCTTCCAGGTTTTCGATCACCTCACCGGCGCGCGCTATCTGTGGCAGGGGCCGCGCAACTATGTCGAGCTGTCCCCAGGCAAAATGCCCGCGCATCTGTTCCGCGTCCTGCGCAAGGTCCGTTCCGAAAAAGACTTCGATTACTACCTGTGAGAGCCGATCCCCCGATGCCGGAAACGCAAACCATCGTCCGCAAACCCGGCAGCGTCGCCGATCCCGTCTGGTTCAAGGACGCGATCATCTACGAGATCCACGTCAAGGCCTTCCAGGACAGCAACAACGACGGCGTCGGCGATTTCCCCGGCCTCATGCAGCGCCTCGACTATCTCCAGGACCTCGGCGTCACCTGCCTCTGGCTCCTGCCCTTCTTCCCCTCGCCGCTGCGCGACGACGGCTACGACATCGCCGACTACATGAGCGTGCACCCCAGCTACGGCACGCTCGAGGACTTCCAGCGCTTCCTCGACGCCGCCCACGAGCGCGGCCTGCAGGTCATGATCGAGCTGGTCATCAATCACAGCTCCGACCAGCATCCCTGGTTCCAGCGCGCCCGCCACGCGCCGCCCGGCTCGGTCGAACGCAACTTCTACGTCTGGTCCGACAACGATCAGAAATACAAAGACGCCCGCATCATCTTCACCGATACCGAAAAATCCAACTGGACCTGGGATCCCGTCGCCCAGGGCTATTACTGGCACCGCTTCTTCTCCCACCAGCCGGACCTCAACTACGACAATCCCGCCGTCCTCGAAGAAGTCCTCCGCGTGATGCGCTACTGGCTCGACATGGGCGTGGACGCGCTCCGTATCGACGCCATCCCCTACCTCGTCGAGCGCGACGGCACCAACTGCGAAAATCTCCCCGAGACCCACGCCGTCATCAAGGCCATACGCGCCGCCATCGACGAGCAGTATGCCGGGCGCATGGTGCTCGCCGAAGCCAACCAGTGGCCCACCGACGTCCGCCCCTACTTCGGCGACGGCGACGAGTGCCACATGGCCTTTCACTTCCCGCTCATGCCGCGCCTCTACATGGCGCTGCGCCAGGAAGACCGCCTCCCCATCACCGACATCATGGCCCAGACGCCGGCCATCCCCGACAATTGCCAGTGGGGCCTCTTCCTGCGCAACCACGACGAGCTCACCCTCGAAATGGTCTCCGACGACGAGCGCGATTACATGTACCTCGCCTACAGCGCCGACCCGCGCATGCGCATCAACATCGGCATCCGCCGCCGTCTCGCGCCGCTGCTCGACAACAACCGCCGCCGCATCGAGCTGCTCAACAGCATCCTGTTTTCCTTCCCCGGCACGCCCATCCTCTACTATGGCGACGAAATCGGTATGGGCGACAACATCTACCTCGGCGACCGCAACGGCGTTCGCACCCCCATGCAGTGGACCCCCGACCGCAACGCCGGCTTCTCCCGCGCCAATCCCGCCAAACTCTTCAGCCCCGTCATCATGGACCCCGTCTGGGGCAACGAAGCCATCAACGTCGAGGCCCAGCAGAACGACCCCTCCTCGCTGCTGAACTGGATGCGCAACATGATCGCTCTGCGCAAGCTCTTCCAGGTTTTCGGCCGCGGCTCGCTGCGCTTCCTTGACTCCTCCAATCGCAAAATCCTCGCCTATATTCGCCAGTACGACGGGGAGGCCGTCCTGTGCGTCGCGAATCTCTCCCGCTTCGCCCAGCCGGTGCAGCTCGATCTCTCCGACTTCGAGGGCATGCGCCCGGTCGAAATGCTCGGCTACGTCGACTTTCCCGTCATCACCCGCGCGCCCTATTCGCTCACTCTCGGCCCCTACGGCTTCCTCTGGCTCGAACTGCAGCCCGCGCTCGACGGCGCCAACACCCCAGCGGCATCCGAGGCCGAGCAGGCTTTCTACGTCGAGAGCGAGCACGACTGGCAAGGCATTCTGTCCGGCGATGGCGTGCGCCACCTCGAAGCGCTCCTCCCCTCGTTTCTCCAGCGCCAGCGCTGGTTCGGCAGCAAATCCAGAACCATCGTTCGCGTCAAAATCGCCGACTCCCTCCAGTTCGACGAACATCGCTCTGCCCTCGTCTGGGCCTGCGTCGATTACGTCGAAGGCGAATCGGATGCCTGGCTTCTGTCGCTCGCCATGAGCTTCGGCGAAGAAGCTGCTGCCATCCGCGAATCGTACCCCAGCCAGATTCTCACCCCCGTCGGCTCCACTCTCCTCTCCGGCGTCCTCCATGACGGCCTGCTGCGCGGCTCGCCTTCTGCGCTGCTCGAAATCCTCGCAGGCGAACACGAGCTCCGCACCCGCAATGGCACCCTTCTCGGCCTGCCCAGCTCCGTGCTCGCCACGCTCCGCGGACCCGATCCCCTCCCCGTCCGCCTCGGCAGCGCCGAACAAAGCAATACCTCCGCCATCTTCGGCGATCGCCTCATCATGAAGCTCTTCCGCCGCCAGCAACCCGGCCGTAATCCCGATGTCGAAATCGGCCGCTTCCTCACTGAGGTCGCCAGGTTTCAGAACATCCCGCCCTTCGGCGGCTCCATCGAGCTCCGCCGCGAAGATCAGGAGCCCGCCACCGTCGTCCTCCTGCAGGGCCTCGTCCAGAACGAAGGCGACGGCTGGCAGTGGACCCTCGAAGAGCTCGATCGCTACTACGAAGGCGTTGCCGCAGTCCGCTCCGTCCCTGCCGCCGGTCCCGACGCCCAGGCCGTGCGCGAATATGCCACCATCCAGCTCGACGCGGCCGCGGTCCTCGGCCGCCGTACCGCCGAAATGCATCTCGCCCTCGGCTCCGGCCGCGATCCCGCCTTCGCTCCCATCGTTCCCCAGCCGCAGGACCTCGAATCCCTGCGCGACAGCCTCATGCTGCACGCGTCGAAAGTCTTCGACACCCTCAAAACCAGCCTTTCCCGCCTGCCCGACGACACCGTGGAAGCCGCCGCCCTCACCCTCAGCCGCCGCGCTGTGCTGCTTGGCAAATTCCGCGCCCTGACCTCCCTCAGCGATCCCGGGCAATGGACCCGCATCCACGGCGACTATCATCTCGGCCAGGTCCTCCGTTCCCGCGCCGACTTCGTCATCCTCGATTTCGAAGGCGAACCCGCCCGCTCCCTCGCCGAGCGCCGCGCCAAACTTTCGCCTCTCAAGGATGTGGCCGGGATGGTTCGCTCTTTCAGCTACGCCGCCTTCTCCGCCCTCACTCAGTACACTTCCCGCCGCCCGGAGGATTTTCCCCAGCTCGAGCCGTGGGCGCGCGCCTGGGAGTCCGCCGTCACCCAGGAATTTCTCTCGGCCTATCGCCAAACCATCGCCGACGCTCCCATCGTCCCCGCCTCAGCGCAGGATTTCAATACCCTCCTCCACGTCTACGTCCTCGATAAGGCCCTCTACGAGCTTGTCTACGAGCTCAACAATCGCCCCACGTGGATTCGCATCCCACTGCACGGCATCCTGGGTCTGGGATGAGAGGACCGCATGGCAGCCATTGAATTCACCGACGACACCCGCCAGCGGATCGAGCGCATCGGCTCCGCCGACCTCGTCGTGGGCGTCGCCGGCACCGTCGCGCGCGACGATATCCGCGCCCGCGCCCAGCAGGTGGTCCGCGATCTCGGCTCCGCTGCCCCTTCGCTGCGCCTCGTCTTTGCCTGGCCGGACGCCACTCCCCAGGCCGCCGCGCTCAACGGCTCCGACCTCAACGGATCCGATTCTCCCCTCACCCTGCTTCCTTTTTCCGCGCCCCTCGCCACTGGAGAACTGTGGTCCGGCGTTTCTGCCAACCAGCGCGCCGTGCTTTCCCTCGCTGCGTCGCTCAACGCCAAAGCCTGCAT
>JBAUGH010000102.1:0-1892 GCA_049679565.1 Acidobacteriaceae bacterium | reverse complement strand
GGGTCTGCGCGCAGACCTATGAATCGGCGGGCTTTCCTGGGTAATACCTTGTGGGTATTACCCCAGGGCTCTCCCCTATCGCGTTTCGCACCCTCAAGCCAAAGCCGCTCGAATGGCGCGGAGGGATGGGGGTGGGTGTCTGGAAAAAACACCCCCTCCTCCGTCTATAGGTGTCGGAAGACACGCGGTTGGTTCGCAACACTCCCGGACCGCAAAGCTAAAGACTCGCATTCGTTCGACCAGCAAAAAGGGCTGCCTCGGCGGCAGCCCTTCTTTATTTACCCTCTATATCCAGAATACCAAACCTGGGGCTTAACACTGCCAACTTTGTTGGCCCCGGGGGCCTTTGGAATCAGTGGTTAAACTTTGGTAAGGGCTTGACAAAATCAGGGAGGCGAGGCATTCCGGCAGCGGCGGAGGGAAGTTTTGCTGTCCGCGCCGGAGTTCGAGCCTGTACCCTGTTGTCCAACCACGATGCGTCGACGTTTCTGCCTGGCGTTTCTTGCTGCCAGCCTCACCCTCACCGCTTCGGCCGCCGCCCATCGCCAGGATACCGGCTTCCTGAACCGCACGATCCTGGTGAACGGCGCGCTGCACCGCTATGTCGTGTATCTGCCGGAGAACTGGTCGCGCGACCAGCGGTGGCCGGTGATTCTGTTTCTGCACGGCTCGGGCGAACGCGGGACCGAGGGCATGGACGAGACGCAGATCGGGCTGCCGCAGGCGATCCGGCTGCACCCGGAGCGGTGGCCGTTTGTGGTGGTGATGCCGCAGGTGCCTTTCAGCCACCATCACTGGACCGATCCGGACATGATGGAGATGGCCATGGGCGCGCTCGACGCCGAGGTGAAGGAGTTCCACGGCGATCCGGACCGGGTGACTCTCACCGGCCTGTCGCTGGGCGGCTACGGGGTGTGGGAGATTGCGAAAGACTATTCGCATCACTTTGCGGCGCTGGCGCCGGTGAGCGGCGGGGTGTTCTGGTCGTACGAGCCGGAGCGGTGGCGGCAAGCGGCAACGCTGCCGGCGGAGTACGCGCGGGTGATCGGGCGGACACCGACGTGGATCTTCCACGGGAGCGACGATCCGGTGGTCAGCCCGCGCCAGTCGCTGCTGATGTACGAGGCGCTGAAGGCGGTGGGCGGCGACGTGCGTTTCTGGGAGTACGCGGGGATCCGGCACAACGTGTGGGACCGGGCGTATGCGGAGCCGCAGCTGCCGCGCTGGCTGCTGGCGCAGCGGCTGAGCGCGATTCCCCGGCTGACGGCGGCATCGGAGCAAATCCTGGTGCCGATTCATCCGGTGCCGGCGAAGGTGGACCCGGCTGTCTACAACGCGTATGTGGGCGAATACGAGGACCAGGGCGAGCCGATGGTGACCATCCTCCGCCAGGGAGACAAGCTGATCCTGCGCGACCGCTACGGGGTGACGGCGGAGCTGCTGCCGGAGAGCGCCAGCAGTTTCTTTTACCCGTCGGGGGGACCGCGGCGGGTGATCTTCGAGCGCGATGGGGAAGGGCGGGTGAGCGGGATCCGGTTCCGGGACGACCGGCATGAGGAGTTCTGGGAGCGGAAGCGGTAGGGGAGAGTTACGGCCGCGAGCGGGTCGATGCGTGGTTTGGGCTGTTCGCATTAATTAAGGCCCAAGCCGATTTGGCCATGCTCACCGGGGGGAGAGGGAAAAGAATTGCGGTAGGGCGTCGGTCAAGGCAACAATTTGATCCCGTAATGGAATGACTCACATGCCACAGTCTGAATTGCGAAATCTTTTGACGACGCAGAAGTATCGGCTGGCTACAGCGTTGAACAATTTTTACAACGCAGACAGCAAGAATCCGGCCGCCGGAGATGCTGCAGCAATCGATATCGCCCTGGCCATCCGTGTACTGGTAC
>JBAUGH010000101.1:0-11492 GCA_049679565.1 Acidobacteriaceae bacterium | reverse complement strand
CGCGGGGGTGAACGGCGGGGGAGTGACCTCACAGGCCCACGTGCTGCTGAACAGCCAGGGAGTTGTCAGCGATCCCGTAACCCATCAGTCGATCCAGACGGATGCGGCGGCGCTGGGGACATCCGGCGGCAACGACGGCGACTTCGATACCTATCAGGACCAGAACGGCGACTCCTATGTGGCGGACTGCTGCGGAGGCACGCTCGGGGCACTGGTTCAGGATCCCCAGGGAAACGAATATATCCTGAGCAACAACCATGTGTTGGCCGAGTCCGATCAGGGGCACGTGGGCGACACGATCGACCAGCCGGGGCTGATCGATGGCGCGTGCACGCCGCTCAGCCGGCCGGGATCGACGCTGCACCCTGTTGGCAGCTTGCGATACTTTGTGCCGCTGGCGTCGCGGCAGACGAATGTGGATGCGGCACTGGCATCGGTCGTGCCGGGAACGGTGGATCCTGACGGCAGGATTCTCGGGCTGGGGACTCCGGGGCAGAACCAGACGCTCAGCGCCGCGCCGCCCATGGCCGGATCGGGCGAGAAGCTCTCCGCAGCGAATCTTGGCATCAATGTTGTGAAGAGCGGGCGCACGACCGGGCTCACCTGCTCGAGCCTCTCCGCCGTAGCACTGACCGTGAAAGTGGACTATTACAAGGATTGTGCCGAGACAGAGCCTTACTCGACCAAGACCTACACCAACCAGATCGCCATCGCAGGCGCGCATTTCACCGACAGCGGCGACTCCGGCGCCCTGGTCCTCGACGCGGATAACGCCCAGGCGATTGGGCTCTATTTTGCAGGCGGAACGGATGGCGACGGCAATGGGTTGAGCGTGGCGAATCCGATCGGCGACGTGCTGCAGGAGCTGAGCACGGTGTCCGGCACGCCGCTGACGCTGGTGGGGACCGATACCCCGCATTCGATCGCATGCCTGCGCTACGATCCATCGGTCCCGAAGACACTGCCCGCGGTGGCGACGGAATCGCTGGATAAGGCGCAGGTTGTCGCTGAGAACGCAGCAGACACGCTCCGGGGCCCCGGAATTCTGGGAACGGCTGCGGGACACAGTCTGGACAGCCCGGGCGACGCGGCGGTCACGGTGTACGTGGATCGCGCCAATGCATCCGTACCGGTGACGATCGACGGACTGAGGACGCAGGTGGTTGTGACCGATGCCGGGGCGGTGGCGCGGGGCACGGCGCCGGCGATGCCGGAGCTGGAGCCGGGAATCCATCTGCCCAGCGCGGCGCTGGCGCATGCGGAGACGGTGGAGCGCAGCATGGCGCCACAGCTGATGGGTGACCCGGCGATCTTTGGGGTGGGCGTGACCGAGAGCCGCGACGATCCGGCGGAGGCGGCCCTGCTGGTGCTGGTGGATATGAACCGCAGTCCGCAATCGATGCCGGAAACGGTTGGCGGGCTGCGGGTGCGCTACCTGAGGATGCACCGGTTTCACACCACGTTATCCAGGTGGGCGACCGGGCATCGGGCGTCGGCTTGCTCACTGCAAGGACTCGAGCCGGTCAAGCGCTGATCAGCTGCTCTGCAAGGCGGCGACGGCTTCGTCAGACGGGGTCTCCGTCCTGAACTCGCCTTCCCACTGCGCGACAACCGCGGATGCCAGGCAATTTCCGACGACATTGATGACGGTGCGGCCCATATCGAGGATGGCGTCGACGCCGAGCAGGACGAGGATCGGCTCCATGGGAAGGCCGAAGATGGAGGCCGTGGCCAGCAGCACCACCAGCACCGAGCGCGCGACTCCAGCAACGCCTTTGCTGGTGAGCATGAGAACTCCGAGCATGGCGAGCTGGCGGCCGAGGCTCATGTGGATCCCCGCGGCCTGGGCGGTGAAGATCGCGGCAATGGAGAGGTAGAGAGCCGAGCCGGCCATGTTGAAGGTGTAGCCCGTGGGGATGACGAAGGCGACGATTTTCCGGGGAACGCCGAAGGCTTCCATCTGCTCAATGGAACCGGGCAGCGCGGCTTCGCTGGTACTGGTGGCGAAGGCGATGGTGGCGGGCTCTGCGACCGCGCGCAGAAATTCGCGGAGTGGGAGCCGGGCCATCAGCAGGGCAGGCAGCATGGCCACGAGGGCAAAGATCGCCAGCGAGACATACAGAGTGAGGGTGAGCTTGCCGAGGTTGAGCATCACGCCGAGTCCCGACTGGGCAATGGTGTAGGCGAGGGCGCCGGCGACGCCGACGGGAGCCGTATACATGACGAAATTGGTCAGAGCGAACATCACTTCGGTCAGAGATTCGCAGAAGCGCAACATGGGCGCGCGCTTCGCTTCCTTCACCCGGCTGAGGGCGAGGCCGAAGAAGATGGCGAAGACGGCGATCTGAAGGATCTGGTTGTCGGCCACGGCGCTGGCCAGGTTCTCCGGGAAGATGTGCAGGAGAAACTGCTGCCAGGAGAGCGTCTGCAGGTGCTGCGTTACGGTGGCCTGCTGCGCGGTTGCGTGGAGGCTCAGTCCAACGCCGGCTTTCGATAGATTGATGGCGGCGAGGCCGATGACCAGCGCAATGGTGGTGAGGACTTCGAAGTAGACGAGGGATTTCAGCCCGAGGCGGCCGACGGTTTTCGCTTCGGAATGCCCGGCGATGCCGGTGACCAGAGTTCCGAAGATAAGCGGAGCGACAATGACGCGAATGAGGCGGAGGAAGATATCGCTGAAGATGCGGCTGGCGATGGCGGCACGGGGCGCGTCCACGCCGAGTTCTATGCCGGCGAGCATGCCGAGGAAGATCCAGCCGGTGAGCGAGTGGCGGGCCATAGCGGCCCAGGCCAGCAGAATCAGGGCGAGGACGCGGAGGGTGACGGCTGCAGGGTGGAGGGCGGGAAAGAAGTGCTGCGCCGCCGCGGCCGCCGCGTAAAGAAGGATTCCGGACAGCACCAGCAGGGCGATTGGGCGGTCGCGACGGCGAGAGGTCATGGATTTTGCCAGCATAGAAGCGCGGGTCTTCTCCGTCCAGTCGGATTGACGCGCAGAGCGAGTGGCTGGTCTATTCTGCTGTCATGCGTGCCGTCCTGCGTGCCGTCCTGCGGGCTTCGTCCGCTGCCGTGGTCTTTGTCTGTGCGCCGTGCCTGCCGGCCCAAATGCTGCAACCGCCCGCGTCTCAGCCAGCCTCCAATACGACCGGGAATTTATTGACGAACCCGGGCCTGTCGCCCGGCGCCGATTTCCTGTACCAGCTCGAGGCGAGGTTCGCCGCGGATACGCTGAAGGGCGGCGGGCGGGCGTTTGCGGGGTGGTTCGCTCCCGACGCGGTGACGCTGGCGAACGGCAAAGCCCCGGTGGTGGGACACGATGCGATCGCCGCTGCCGCGACGTGGTCTCCGGAAAGCTATCGGCTGACGTGGACGCCGGAGGGAGCCCGCATGGGTGCCGATGGGGATATGGGGTTCACATGGGGCCATTACGAAGGTGTTTCCAGGGACGATCAGGGAAACACAGTAACGACATCCGGGCGGTACATGACAGTGTGGAAAAAGCAGCCGGACGGAACATGGAAGGTGGAGCTGGATGCCAGTAACGAGGGTCCAGCCGAGGATTGCTGCCGGGTTCGATAGGGGTTATGTTACCTAAGTAGTACTTTGGGACTCCAACGTGCCACTTACAGACATTACCCCGGTGAATTACCCTAACCTACACGTGGTACAGGACTTGGCATCCCCCGAACGGGGCAGAGCGGCACCTGGGAATCTCTGCCACAATGCCCATGATCCCCCACAGAGACGACTCTCCGCCGAGGTCGACGGAGGAACTGACGGAACCTGCGGAGCAGCATGAGTTACCTGGCGACGAGCGCGCAGTGGAGCGAAGCCGAGCGGCTAAAGTCCCTGCAGGAGTACGAGATTCTCGATACGCCCCCGGATCCCGCTTTCGACGAAATCGTCCGGGCGGCGGCCCAGGTCACCGGTGCGCCCTACGCGTATCTCGGATTCGTCGACGCCGGCCGTCTGTGGTTCAAGTCGCGGTTTGGATTTCAGGGAAGCGAGATTCCGCGGCTGGCGAGCGCCTGTCAATACACGATCCTCGAGCCGGAACCGTTGCTGATCGCAGATGCGGCGATGGAGCCGCGCTTTCCGGTGAAGGGCATCCCGCTGACGCGGGCGATCCATTGCCGGTCGTACCTTGCGGCTCCGCTGGCGGGCCCGGAAGGCGGCATCGGGACGCTGGCAGTGTTGTCGCAAAAGCCGAATCAGTTTACTGAGCAGCATGCGTCGATCCTGGGGGTGCTGGCGCGGCAGGTTATGCTGCGGCTGGAGTACGGGAATCGTGATCGCGGGCAGGACCTTTCGCTGCGCAGCCGGCAGCGGATCGAGCGGGCGCTGACCGTAGAACGGAACTTCGTGTCCGCGGTGCTCGACACGATGAGCGCGCTGGTGCTGGTAGTGGACACCGCCGGCCGGATCGTGCGCTTCAACCGCGCCTGCGAGGAGATCTCAGGCTACACGTTCGCGGAACTGGCCGGGCGGTCGTTTCCGCAGGAGCTGTTTCTGGCCGAGGAGCGGGCCAGGGCGTTCGAACTGCTCGATCAGGCCCGCTTCCAGCCGCGGCGGGAACCGACCGAGATGCACTGGCTCTCCCGGGACGGACGGCGGCGGCGCATTGCGTGGAACACCACCACGCTGACCGACGGGTCGGGCGAGATCAATTTCATCATCATGACCGGCGTGGACGTCACCGATCAGAGGGAGGCGACCGCGGCGCTGCACGCCAGTGAAGCGCGCTACCGGCAGCTGGTCGAGGGATCGCTGGGCATGGTGTGCACGCACGATCTGGAAGGGAAGATCCTCTCGATCAACGCCAACGCGGCGGAGAGCCTGGGCTACCGCACGGATGAGATGGTGGGCCGCCCGCTCAGCGATTTCGTTCCCGAGGATGAACGGCCGGTCTTTGAAAACTACCTGCACAGCATTGCGATCAGCGGTGAGGAGCAGGGTCTGCTGACGCTGCGTCATCGCAATGGAAATGTGCGGTTCATCGCGTGGCGCAACCGGCTGATCGATCTGCCCGACACGCCGCGGTTCGTGCTGGGGCACGGTATCGACGTGACCGAAAAGACCGACGCGGAGAATCGGCTGCACGCGGTGATGCGGCAACGTGAATCGATCCTCGAGTCGGTGGGAGACGGCATCTATGGCATCGACATGCAGGGGCGGATCGTCTTCGTCAACCGGGTAGGCGCGCGGCTGATGGGGTATACGCAGGAGGAAATGGAAGGAAGCGATCTGCTGGCGCTTCTGGGACACGCGCGGGCAGATGGTTCGCCATACCAGATCGAGGACAGCCCCATTTATGCGGCGCGGAGGGCGAGCGCGCCGATCCGCGCGCGGGATGAAGTCTTCCGCCACAAGGACGGGCATCCGGTGCCGGTCGAGTATGTCGCCTGCCCGATGCTTTCCAACGGGCGCGTGACCGGCGTGGTGGTGGCGTTCCAGGATGTGACGGAACGCCGCCGGCTGGACCGCATGAAGGACGAGTTCATTTCGACGGTGAGCCATGAGCTGCGCACCCCGCTGACGGCACTGCGCGCGGCGCTGGGCCTGATTGCCGGCGGCGCGCTGGAGAAGCGGCCGGAGAAGCGGGCGCAGATGATGGACGTGGCCATCGGCAACTGCGACCGGCTGGTCCGGCTGGTGAACGACATTCTGGATTTCGAGCGTATGGGTGCGGGGCGGCTGCCGATGCGCTTCCAGGAAATCGAAGCCAAGGACCTGCTGCGGCGGGCCACGGACCTCCAGCATCCGAGCGCGCAGAAGGCGGGCATCGGATTCCTCATCGACGCCGGACCGCTCACCCTGTGGATCGACGAGGACCGGATTTTGCAGACTCTGGGAAATCTGATCAGCAACGCGATCAAGTTCTCGCCGCGCGGCAGCGACATTATCCTGCGGGCGAAGCCGCAAAGCGCAACCGAGGCGATTCTTTCGGTCGAGGATCGCGGACGGGGCATTCCACCCGAGAAACTCGACATCATCTTCGAGCGCTTCCAGCAGGTGGATGCATCCGATTCCCGGGATATGGGGGGTACGGGCCTGGGACTCGCGATCTGCCGGAACATCGTGCGCCAGCACGGCGGCCGGATCTGGGTGGAAAGCACGGTCGGCAGAGGCAGCTCGTTCTACTTTACGGTTCCCCGGACGGCAGCTCGGCCGGAGCGGCAGGAAGCTACGGTTCAGTCTCCGATGGCGCGGCTGCTGTAGCTGCCCGCGGCGCGGAACGAGGCGGGGCAGCGGACTGGGGCGTCATCTGGTGCATGGTGACAATCAGCGCCACCGCGGCCGTGACCCCGGCACAGCGATAGGCGTGCGGAGTTCCGGCATCGAAATAGACGCTGTCGCCGGCCTCCAGAGCGTGGGTGCGGTCGCCGTGCCGGATCTCCAGTTCGCCCTGCAGCAGATAAAGAAACTCATAGCCGGGATGGACGTGAGGGCGGACCTCTGCGACCTTCTTTACCGGGACAAACTCCGCGTAGTAGGGGTCGAGCTGGCGGTCGGGCACCATGAAAGCAAGGCTCTCGAAGTAATAGGTCGGATCCTCGACCCCCGACTGCGGCAGGCGCACGCGCTCCGAACGGCGATGGACGCGAAACAGCGGATGAGGCTCGGGCTCGAAAAAGTAGGAGAGGTCGCGTCCGAAGACCATGGCCACGCGCGCCAGATTACGCAGCGTCGGAACGACGCGGCCGGTTTCCAGTTGCGACAGAAAGCTGGCGGAGAGGCCCGTGTGGCGGCCGAGTTCAACCAGACCCATGGATCGCTTGAGGCGCAGGCGGCGGATGCGTTCACCGATGCGCTTCTCGGCGATGAAAGCCTCAGCGGAATGGGGTGCGACAGTGACCGGGTCGAAGTGCGGCGTGGAAGATTCAGGCTTGCTATCCATGGCGTAACCCGTGGACCGGCTAAATGTCAGCGATGAATGAAACTAACAAAATGTTTTCCGAATCACAAGAACTTTTCACAGGGTAAACGAATGTTCGTATTTCTGTGCCCGCTCTGTGCCTCTCCGCGGAGCACGGCCAAACCGAAGGCCGGCCGAAAAATGCTATAGGCTGAATCTGCGTGAAGACGATTTGGTGGAAGGCGGCGGCAACCGGAGGCGTAACTCTTCTGGTCGGGTGCGGACTGGCATCGAACCCCGAACCGCCGACGCTCTGGCTGCCCGCGCCAGTCAGGGACCTGAGGGCGGTACGGGTAGGGAGTGAAGTTCATCTCCAGTGGACAATGCCTCGGCAGACGACCGACAAGGTTCCGCTGAGAGAGGCGCAGCTGGCCCACATTTGCTGGGAAACCGCGGGCGCGGGGGAGGGAAGAGCTGCGTTCAACCCGGGCGCGTGTGCGTCTGCGGGCGATGGCCGGTTCGCTCCCGGCAAGCAGGCGGATTTCACGGCCGCGATGCCGGCGGAATTGATCGGCGGAACTCTGCCGGTGGTGAACTACTTCGTCGAACTGGAGAACCACGCGGGAAAGACAGCGGGGCCGTCCAACGCCGCGCTGGTCGCGACCGGGTCGGCGCCTGCGGTGATGGCCGGTCTTCATCTCAGTGCGCAGCCCGCGGGGGTGGTTCTTCACTGGGTTCCCGCAACACCGCAGGCGGGAATGGTGCTGCGCATCCGTCGCACGCTCAGCGATCCCGGGCGGGCGACAGGGCGTGGGGCAGGCAAGGCGTCCGGGAACGCGGCTCCACAGGAGCAGCAGACCCTGGAGGTCGATCTTGGCCGGACGGATCCCGGGGAGGCGCTGGACCATGATGCGCTGCTGGATCACGTGTGGAAGTACCAGGCGGAGCGCGTGCTCCGCGTGGAGGTCGATCATCACGCTCTGGAGATTGCCGGTGAGCCGTCCGCAGCCGTGACCATCGATGCAAAGGATGTTTTCCCCCCTGCGGTTCCTGCGGGACTGGTCGCCGTCGCAGATGGGCAGGCGCATGCGATAGACCTTTCGTGGGTGCCGGATACCGACCCCGGCCTGGCGGGTTATGTCGTCTACCGGCGCGACCTTGCAACAGGGTCGGCGCCGGAGCGGATTTCGGCTGCGCAGCCGATTGTGCCGCCTTCGTTTACGGATGCCCACGTGGTGCCGGGGCACCGCTATGCGTATTCTGTGAGGGCGGTGGATCAGGACGGCAACCACAGTCTGAGCTCGGGAGAGGTAGAAGAGGAGTTGCCGCAGTGAGAAAGGCGGGACGATGAAGTATTGCCGGTTTCAGACAGAAGTGGGGCCGCAGTACGGGGAGTTGGTGGAACGCGAGGGAACTCTGTGGATCGAGCGGCTGCTCTGGCCCTTTGAGGAAGATCCGTGGACGAAATTCGCCACCGAGCCGTGGAAACCGCTGCCGATGAGCGAGGTGCATCTCCTGGCGCCGGTGGTGCCCTCGAAGATCGTTTGCATCGGTCGCAATTATGGCGAGCACGCGGCGGAACTGGGAAATGAGGTGCCGAAAGAGCCGCTGCTGTTCCTGAAGGCGCCATCTGCGGTGATCGCACCCGAGGATGCGATCCGCATTCCGGCGATTGCGCAGCGCGTGGATTTCGAGGGCGAACTGGCGGTGGTCATCGGAAAGCGGGCCAGCCGCATCGGCGCGAACGAGGACGTGCGCGGGTACATCCGTGGCTACACCATCGTGAACGATGTCACGGCGAGGGATCTGCAGAAGTCCGATGGCCAGTGGTCGCGGGCGAAGGGATTCGACACTTTCTGCCCGATGGGTCCGCTCGTGACCGACGAGATTCACCCGGGGCAGGGGCTCAAAGTGGAGACCCGGCTGAATGGCGCCCTGAAACAGCAGGGCACGACTCGGGATTTGATATTCGATATCGCAGTTCTGCTGCGCCACATCACGGCAGCGATGACTCTGTTACCGGGGGATGTGATCCCCACCGGCACGCCGTCGGGGGTCGGACCGATGAGAGCCGGAGATCGAGTGGAAGTGACTGTGGAGGGCCTCGGAACCCTGGCGAATCCGGTTGAAGAGTGAAGAGGATGGCTTGCGATGGGCCTGGGGACGGGCGCCCTGAAATCACAGCGCTGTTGCGGCGAAGTGATTTCGATTGTTGGACAAAATCGCGCTGGAGCGCTCGGTTGCACTCCCCTGGCAACCCAGGTATTCTTCGGTCAAGAGGTCCCTTGCGATTTGTTGGAGTTCTCCTGGCGGAGGACGACGGCTTCTGTCGCTGTGCAATGACGCATTTGAAGTCCGGATCCCTGCCGCCGCCCAGGACGGCAGATCGGAAATGCGGCCCCTCTCCCGATAATTACACGCACTGAAGGCAAACAGAATGATCGTCTCCCGAGCACCTATGCGGATCAGCTTTGTCGGTGGGGGCACCGACCTGGCGGATTTCTACACCCGGTATCCAGGCCGGGTCATTTCGACATCGATCGACAAATACATCTTCATCGCTATAAACCGCGCTCCCTTCACCAACCACGTTGCCGCACGATACTCCGTTTCGGAGGAAGTAACCCATCCGAAGGAACTGAAGCACTCCCGCATACGCGCCGCGCTGATGGATATGGGAATCGAGAACCACATTGAGATTGCCTCGTTTGCGCCGGTCCCGGCAAAAACCGGCCTTGGATCGTCCTCCAGCTTTTCCGTTGCGCTGCTGAAAGGTCTGCATGCCTATCTGGGCAGGAAGCTCGACAAGCAGGAAGTGGCGGAAGCGGCCTGCCGGCTGGAAATCGACCTGGTTCGAGAGCCGATCGGAAAACAGGATCAGTACGCGGCGGCCTTCGGCGGTTTCAACGTCCTGCAGTTCAACGCCGATGGATCGGTGGACGTAGAGCCCGTCCTGCTCGATTACCGGAAGCGGCTGGATCTGGAGAAGCACCTGATTCTGTTTTTTCTCGGCACCACACGGGACGCGTCCTCGGTGCTCACCGAACAGAAGGCCAACACTGACCGAAACTTCGAACTGCTGAAGAAAATGTCCGATTCGGTCCCGGTTTTCCGGGATGCGATCCTGGGTGCGGATTTCCGCCGAGCCGGCGAGATGCTGCTCGAAGGCTGGACTCTGAAGAAGCAACTGGCCTCCTCGATCACCAACCCGCAGATCGACAAGCTGTATGCCGTGGCCATGAGCAGCGGAGCCTGGGGAGGCAAGCTGCTGGGCGCAGGGGGGGGCGGATGCCTGCTGATGCTCGCGCCGCCGGCGTCGCGAGCGGCGGTAGTGGGTGCGCTGCGCGAAGCGGCGGCTGCAGAAGGACTGGAAGGCGCCGCCGAGATCCCCGTGACTCTGGTGCAAACCGGCGCCGAAATACTCTTCAATTCCAACGGCTGCTAAGCCGCACGGAGCCACAGGAGGCCATAGTGGAAAGCTACATCCGGAACTTCTCAGATAAGGCGATCGACCTGCTTCGCAATTTGCCCACCGTGGAGATCGCGAAGGCGATGAACATCCTGCAGGCCGCGTTTGAGCGTGACGGCCGGATTTACGTGATTGGCAACGGAGGCTCGCTGGCCCTGGCGACTCACTGGGTTGCGGACTTCAACAAGACGGTCTTCAGCCCTAACCTGAGCGATCACCCGCGGCGCTTTCAGGCAATCCGGCTGCCCACGACCGAGGAAGAGCTGACCGCATGGGCGAACGACGTCGGCTACGACATGGTGTTTGCCGGACCGCTGCGGAATTACATTCAGGATTCCGATGTCCTGATCGCCATCTCCAGTTCGGGGAACTCGGAGAACATCATTCGTGCCGTAGACCTGGCGCGCTCGCAGAAGGTTCCGGTGATCGGGATTTCCGGGTTCGACGGCGGCAAGCTCAACGCCCGCTCGGACGCGAAGATTCGGGTCAGCACACCGCCGGGCGAATACGAACTGGTGGAGGGAGTGCACGCGGTGATCCTTCACCTCTTTACGAAGTATTTCAAGGATTACTTCGGCTGCCTGTTGCGGGAGAGGAAAGAAGCTTCGGCCGCCTATGTGTGATCGTCGCGATTGTGGCGACACGCCGGGAACGATCGGAATTCTTCTGCTGTCGGCCGCAACCGCAGCCAGCACGACAACAGGCCATGAGGAGCGGATATGACGCGGGTGTTAGTGACCGGAGGGGCCGGCTATGTCGGCTCAGTGTGCGCCGAGGAACTGCTGCGGCAGGGCTATGAGGTCTGTATCGTCGACGATCTTTCGACCGGCCATCGGCACGCCGTCCCGGAGCAAGCCTAATTTCATCGGATGGATATCGGCGATGCGGAAAAAATGCGGGCGCTGCTCGCCTCCCGGCGGTTCGACGCGGTCTTTCATTTCGCTGCCAGGGCGCTGATTCCCGAATCCGTCACCAACCCTGCAATGTTCTACCACGTCAACCTGACAGCGGCGACCGTGTTGATCGACGCAGTGCGGGAGGCGGGAATTCGCCGCTTCGTGTTTTCGTCGACGGCCGCGGTGTACGGCGACCCCGTCGAGGTCCCGATTCCCGAAGACCACCCCAAGAGCCCGGTGAATTCGTACGGCGAGACGAAGCTCAGCTACGAGC
>JBAUGH010000100.1:0-5727 GCA_049679565.1 Acidobacteriaceae bacterium | reverse complement strand
CGAAGACCTCTACGCGCGCATGAGCACCACGCCGGTCACCGTCGATCTCGATAGCTTGTGGAAGAAATTAGGGGTGATTCGAACGGGCGAAGATCAGGTCCGCTTCGACGACCGCGCCCCGGAAGCCAACCTCCGCCGCGCCATCACAAAAACGCCCGCCAGCGGGATCATTCGCGCCCAGCAGTAAAGGACCGCGCCGAACGCCGGCGTTTGGCCGGTTTCTAGCTGGCCTCTGGCTGGCTTTTCGCTGGCCTTTGGCTGGCTTTTGGCTGCCTTTACGCCTTAACGACCTTGCCCGCCTTCAGACAGCTGCTGCAAACCCGCAGCCGCTTGTTGCCGCCGCCGACTTTCGCCTTCACCGGGTGCAGGTTCACGTTCCAGCGCCGTTTCGTCACGTTGTGCGCATGCGAGATGTTGTTGCCGAACTGCGGGCCCTTGCCGCAAATGTCACAAACCTGTGCCATGTCGTCTCCGAAATTGGCGGCTCACAGGCGCTTCGGCCAGGAACTCGCTGAATCCCGCACTGCTGTGCGAACGCGCGAAGCGCGAAATCTCAGTGTACCGGGATTGCTCCCTCCCATCAAATCCCGCCCTGCCCCTGTCCGCCGGCCCGGCCGCCGTCCACCCACCCGCGACGAGCCACCGCCCGCCCCGTTTTGTTATCCTCTCCCCTGTGCGAGTTCTGTACGGCGTTCTCGTTCTCTGCACTTTGGCAATGATTTGGGCGGCCATCGCGACCGCCCGTCACATCCTGCGCCACCGCCGCGCCCCTCGCCCGCACCCCGAGCAGCACGACGAAACTCTGTAAGCCTGATTCCTGAACCCGGAGCCGCCATGCAACCCGCTTCTGCCGCCTCGCCCAGCATTCCTCGTGCTTCCTCGCTGGCCCTGCGCCATCCGCTCCTTCGCCGGGTGGGGATTCCGCTCGGCATCCCCCTCCTCGGGTCCCTCTTCATCGCGATCTGCGCGCACCTGAGCGTGCCGCTCTGGTTCACGCCCGTTCCCATCACCCTCCAGCCCTTCGCGGTTCTTCTGCTTGGCCTGCTCCTCAGCCCCGGCCTCGCCGCCACCACCATGGTCGTCTATCTCGTGGAAGGCATGTGCGGCCTGCCCGTCTTCACCCCGGTCGGCGCGGCCACCTTCCTCCATCTCTTTGGACCCACCGGCGGCTATCTGCTTTCGTATCCCGCGGCCGCCGCGCTGACCAGCGTGCTCCGCCGCCGCCTCTCCTCCGGCTTTACCGGATCCCTCGTCGCTGCCGGCATCGGCAGCGCCCTCATCCTCCTCAGCGGAGCGGCCTGGCTCGCTGTCCTCACCCACCAGTCCGCGGCCACCATCCTTACGCTCGCGGTTCTGCCCTTCCTGCCCGGAGACACCCTCAAGCTCATCGCCGCCGCCGGCATCGCGTCGGGATGGCGCCGCTTCCGCCGCTCCTGAGCCGCCTGCCCGAATCGCGCGCGACAACCTCCATCACGACGGTACCCAGTAGGTAAATAAGTATTGCCAACCGGGTAAACATTGGGCTATTGTTCGGGACAAGCTTCCCGAAAGGTTGTCCGTTCCTATGCTCTGCCTCCGGCGGACGCAGGCCCGCACCCTGCTATCCGCCCTGTTCTCCGTGTGTCTTTTCATGACCTGCGCCTGCGGCAACGCCGTCCAGGCCGGATCCTCTTCCCAGGCTTCTTCCAGCTCTGCCCCCGGTTCTCTCTCCTACGGTCCCGCAGGAGCCGACCCTCTCACAAGCTATTCGCTCACCGGCGACGTCCAGCCGGTGCACGACCCCAGCATCATCCGCCAGGGATCGACGTACTATCTCTTCACCACCGACGTCCTCGGCCTGCCGACCGGCAACTATCTGCCCATCCGCTGCTCCCAGGACAAAATCAACTGGACCGCCTGCGGCAGCATCTTCCCCGCCGCCATGCCCGCCTGGGTGGTCGCCAAAGTTCCCGGCATCGTGGGTCTCTGGGCTCCGGACATCTCGTATTTCAACGGCCTTTACCACGTCTACTACGCCGGATCGACGCTCGGATCGCAACGCTCGGTCATTGGCCTCGTCACCAACACCACCCTCGACCCCACCGATCCCGCTTATCAGTGGGTCGATCAGGGCGAAGTTCTCGGGTCGCAGCCGGGCGATGACTTCAACGCCATCGATCCGAACATTTTTCTGGACGCCGACGGCAGTATCTGGCTCACCTACGGCAGCTACTGGACCGGCATCAAGCAGCGCCAGATCGATCCCGCCACCGGCATGCTCCTCGCCTCCAATCCCACGCGCTACAACCTCGCCACTCGCCCCGGGGTCCCCAACAATCCCATCGAAGGCGCCTCGGTCGTGGCCCACAACGGCTACGACTATCTCTTCGTCTCTATCGATTACTGCTGCAACGCCGACATCGCCACCGACAATTACAAGGAAGCCGTCGGCCGCTCCATCAGCCCGCACGGCCCCTTCGTGGATGAAGACGGAACGCCGATGATGAACGGCGGCGGCACCGTCCTGCTTCAGGGCGACGGCTCCTGGAACGCGCCCGGCGGCGGCACTGCGTGGATCGACCCTGCCAGCGGCGACTCCCTCATCGTCTTCCACGCCCTCAACATGAATCAGAACGGCGCCCTCTATCTCTGGCTCAAGAACCTGACCTGGACCAACGACTGGCCCTCGATCGCGCCCTGACGTTCCCGAGCTGACCCGGTTTCAGGCATCATGGCTTTGCGGGAGCCTTGCTATGGCTCACGCATCCCGCTGGCCTGCCTCGCCGCGCCGGATGTTCCCGCAAAGATCGTCCCGCCAAAGGAGACCTGGAACATGAAAGCAATTCGCATGCATCAGTACGGCGGTCCGGAAGTGCTCACCCTCGACGAGGTGCCGCGCCCCGATCCGGGACCCGGCCAGGTCCTCGTGCGCGTCCACGCCGCCGGCGTCAATCCTGCGGACTGGAAGGTTCGCGCCGGCTACTTCCAGAAATTTATGCCTCTGCAGTTTCCTGCCATCCTGGGATTCGACTTCTCCGGCGAAGTTGAGGCCCTCGGCCCCGGCGTCACCGGCTTCAGCAAAGGTGCGCAGCTCTACGGCACCGCCATGGGAACCTACGCGGAATACGTCGCCGCAAAGGTGGGCGAGTTTGCCCTTAAGCCGCGCTCCCTCGACTACGTGCAGTCCGCGTCGATCCCGGTCTCCGCGCAGGCCGCATGGCAGTCCCTGTTCGATGCCGGCGGACTCACCGCCGGCCAAACCGTGCTCATCCACGGCGCGACCGGCGGCGTCGGCAGCTTCGCCGTCCAGTTTGCCAAAGCGAAAGGCGCGCATGTGCTCGGCACCGCCTCAGGGCGCAACCAGGCCTATCTGCGCGAGCTCGGCGTCGACCAGCCGATCGATTACGAGACGACGAAGTTCGAAACCGTCGCCCACGGCGTCGATGTGGTCTTCGACACTCAGGGAGGCGAAACCCAGCAGCGCTCCTGGCAGGTCCTGAAAAAGGGCGGCGTGCTGGTGTCGATCGCCCAGGAGCCGTCGCAGGAAGAAGCGGCAAAGTACGCCGTCAGGGGCGTGTACGTCGGCCAGCAACCCAATCCGGCGGAACTGGCTGAGATCGCCCAACTGATCGACGCCGGCAAAGTGAAGACCCCCGTCGAAGTGGTTCTGCCCCTCGCCGAGGCCCGGCACGCGCAGGAGTTGAGCCAGTCCGGCCACACGCGCGGCAAGATCGTGCTCACCTGCGACTAAGGCCTCAACGTTTTGCCCGCCCGCTGCGCCTGCGAAAACTCGCTGGCCGCTCGGCTGCTCGCTGCGCCTGGCGGGCCAGCTCGCGAAACGCCTTCCGCAATTCTGCCGGCTGGTGCACCACAATGCGCCGCCCCATCCCCAGCAGCATTGCGGCGAACATCTCCAGCCGATCGCGCCCGCAACGCAGCCGCGTCCCCGTCCCATCTTTTTCTGCCGCCACCCGCCACGGCGCAAAGGTGCGTTCAGCTTCCTCGAATGGCATGTCGATCCACACGTCAATCTGGTAATCGGTCTGCAAAAACGGCATCCGCTCCTGCAGATACGCGCGTGGATCGAACCCGGGTGGCCGCTGAAACATTCCTCGGCCCACCGCCAGTTCGGTCACCCGATCCAGTCGAAACGTCCGCAGCGCCTTGCGCGACAGGCAATAGCCGATCAGGTACCAGCGCCCATCCATGTTCAGGACCGCATACGGTTCAATCTCCCGCGTTGTGTCCGCGCCGGTGTGCGAGCGATAGGCGAAGCGCACCCGCCGTCCTGCGCGAATCGCCGAGGCCGCGTGGATCAGATCGTTCGCGGAGGTCGAAACCACCCATGGCCCCGGTTCCACCGTCACCACGTCTTCGACGGTCTGCACGCTCTCCCGCAGCGCGTCCGGGAGCACGCGTCCCAGCTTGGCGAGGGCTCCTTCGGTGGCGGGCGCGAACTCCGCCAGCCCCAACTGGCGCAGGGCCCGCAGCCCCAGCGAAAGCGCGAAGGCTTCCTCGTCGGTGAACAGCAGCGGGGGCAGGCGAAATCCCGGCCGCAGCCGATAGAAGCCGCCGAGGCCGCGCACCGCCTCCACCGGGATGAACAGGTCTCTTAAGCGAACGATGTAGCGCTGCACGGTGCGCAGGTCCACTTCGAGGCGTTCCGCCAGCTCGGCGCCGGTCACCTGCTCGCGCGCCTGCAGAATCTCGAGCACGGTCAGCACCCGCATGATGGGGTCGTACATGGATTCGATTATTTATCACAAATACGACAGAGTCTGTCGGGAATGGTTCGTACTCTGGATTTGAGCCCAACCGGGGCCACAAGGAGCAACGACCATGGCAACTCCGGCAACAACACAAATCAGCGTTCTCTCGGCGGACGAGCTTCTCCAGAACTGGCAGGGCCATCGCCGCCTCACCCGCCGCGTCATCGAAGCCTTCCCCGAAGACAAGCTGTTTCAGTTTTCCGTCGGCGGCATGCGTCCTTTTGCCGAGATGGCCACGGAGTTCATCCGCATGGCCGTGACCATCGTGGATGGAGTCGCCACCGGCAAATGGGAAGAGCACAAAGGCGCGAAGCCCAACACCAAGGCCGAAATCCTGCGGCAGTGGGACGAGCAGACCGCCGAGCTGAACGAGAAGTTCCCTAAAATCCCGGCGCACCGCTTCAGCGAAGTGGACACCGCCTTCGGCCAGTGGAAGAACCCGGGGATCGCGACCCTCCAATACGCCATCGACAACGAGATCCATCATCGCGGCCAGGGGTATGTCTATCTGCGTGCCCTCGGCATCGAACCGCCGCACTTTTGGGAGCGCGACTGACAGCGCCCTGGCGGGCTGCGGCCCCCCCCCGGGGGGTGGGTGCGTCCGGTGACTTGTTTCCAGGGGTTTGCGGTAGCTGGTGGACTTGATAACGGGGCAGATGACTGAAACAGGGCCGGTTGGCATCCGGACGCATCTGAGGCAGGTCTGGCCGGATGTGCCGCAGATACGGCCGCCCTGGGGCGGTGTCATTCACAGAGAGGCGGTTCGGAATCGGCTGGATCTCAGGCAGGTCTGGCTGGATGTGACGGGGATGCGGCCACATCCGGGTCAGGTTCGGCCGTACCTGAGGCAGGTCCGGCCGCGAGGGGGCTCGATGGCGGCGGGTGGCAGCGCACGGGCATTTGCGGCCGGCAGGCCAGATGAAGCGACATTCGGGAGCCACGCATATCCTCCGGAGAAAGGAAAAGGGCCGCCCAGGGG